>JBHIBM010000115.1:0-6331 GCA_046759085.1 Candidatus Zixiibacteriota bacterium | reverse complement strand
GAAGCAGCTGCCCCGGCGCTTTGAGAATCATCGCTTGCATTTCTCTTCCCTATCTGAGAAGACTGACCCAAATTACTGGCTCTTTTTCTCGCACAATGTAAGATTAGACCATCGCTTCTGCAAACAAATAGTCAAGAACTCCAGACCAGATTATAATAACAGTTACACCGCATGGTAGAAATCACTAACTGTTATAACCCGTTGCAAAATAGTAAGTTAAATGAAGAAGCTGGAACTGTGGGACGAGTTTCGAACTTGGGTATTTAGTGAAGATGCTGCATAATCACTCATTCTATTTAACCCCGACAATCCTCCCTAGAATAACGAGTTCGAGTCGTGACGACATAGCAGGTCAAGCCTATTCACTAGACATTAGATACGAATACACTATCAGCTCTAGCAACTACCTGGTATTCCTCAAGGGGCGTGGGAGGAGGCCCAGCAATATTCCGGCCATTAAGATCAAAGTGTCCGTTGTGACAAGCACACCAGATATGCTGAAAGTCTTTTCTGTACTGCACAGTGCAGCCGAGAAGAGTGCAAACCGCGCTAAGCGCTTTGAATTGCTCGGTCCCGTGAAGCTCTTGAAGATCGGGGGGCATGGCCTGACAATGGCGGATATAATTAGGTGTAAGCACCTCATCAAACACGCCGATCTCTCCCCTTGCTATCTCTTCGTGCACATGGCGCACCACTGCTTTGTTTTGCTGCTCCAGCTGCTTGACCCTGAACTCTTCCGAACAGCCAATCAAGATGGCAATTACAGAGAGCGTCAGCACTCCAACAACGATCCATCGGTATCTCATCTTCCCTCTTCCTTTCATTGGCATGACTGGGGGGGAAACCATATTCTCCTGCCCACTTTAGATTTATTCAGGTGAAAGATGTAACGATTACCACTGAGATCAAAATAATAGACCTCCCTTGCGGGGAGGTCCGGGCTTATGGCGGGGCCGACGAGACGATTTCACAAGCTGGCTAACTAGAAATCATTGCTGGAAAGTCTTATTGCCTGAATACCGCTTGCGGCCCACTTCCGTGACGTTCGACTTTCTGGCTGCCTGATGCGGTGCGGTGGCATCCGAGGCAGCTTGCAGAGGGCGGGTCAGATTCGGTTCGGAGCGGTTAATGTCGCCGATTTAGTATTTTTCTCTTCGGCCGGGAACTCTTGGACGCTTTTTGCGTTGAACAGCTAAACGAGAGATTGCGGCTTGGTAATGAGACAGGTACTTGCTTACATAATTGCCCTTTGTATTCTCAGCCCTTACGCTGCTCCCGCAGTTGCGACGGTGGCGGAGGCCTTTTCGGATCGTGCCGCCAGCTCTTGCAGGATGGATTGCTGTGGAGACAACTGTAATTGCACTGACCAGACTGAGAATGACTCTGAATCTCAAGGCTGCAAGCCCTTTTTCTGCACAGGCAATTCGTCCCTGGCCATTTTAGATTCGGGCCAAGTATGGTTAGCTTTTGATCTGTCCATTTACAGGCCTTTTCCTTCCCACCAGAGGGTAACACTCCTCCCCTCTCTAATTGATCATCCTCCTGAGTTTTCGGCTTAGACAGGAAGGTCCACACCTGTCATCCTTTTAAACTGTTGAGTTTCTCTTAACGGGTCGTGGGCTTTTTGCAGTTGCGTCCGGCTCTCTAAGCTGTTAATTACTAAGAAGATTTAGGAGGTTGGAGATGTGCAAGAGAAGTATTTCCCTGGGGCCAATGCAGGAGCGTTTGTTGCTTCAGCTCCACCGGTCTTGTGCGGTCGCCTCGCGGTTACCTCCTCAGGGGATTATATCAGCCAGATATTGAGGAGAGAGAAATGAAGAGGTTCCATTTGACGGTTGCGATCCTGGTAACAGCTCTCGCTCTCATCGGATCTACGGGGTTGGGTGCTCAGAGTTATGATGATAGTTCGGCGGCGAGCACTATATCCAGCGCGGTGGTTGGCCAGAATAAAAAAAGCCGATTGCCAGAGCTGGGCAAAGCAGGTTCGCCACTACTGCTTGAAGAAACCATCGCTTTCGCCCTTGCAAAAAACCCCCAGATCGCAGCTGCCAAGTCTCGCTGGGAGGCAGCTTTAAGTAGGCCGAAGGTGGTCTCCAGCCTCCCGGACCCGGCAGTCGGTGTCACTTATTTTGGGGAACAGATTGAAACCCGAAATGGCCCCATCCAGGGAGGGATTACGCTCTCTCAGAGGTTTCCGTGGCTTGGCAAACTGAAGACCAAATCAAAGATCGCGCAGTCGAAAGCGGGGGTCTTCGAGGAGAGATATGAGTCTACTCGGCTTGTGGTAACCTCCAGGGTGAAGCAGACCTATTTCGAGCTCTACTGGATCACAAAGGCCATAGCCATCACGAGGTCGAACGTGGGCCTGCTGAAACAGCTGGAGAGGGTAGCTCAAATCAAGTATGCAACTGCCGAAGTCCCTCAGCAGGATGTGCTGAAGGCCCAGGTGGAGATATCAAAACTGCAAAACGACCTTGACACCTTCCTAGAGATGAAGACCACCGTGGAGGCGAAGCTAAATGCCCTGCTTGGCCGACGGCCGGAGGCACCATTGGGAGACCCCGAGGGAATCGAGTTTGAAAGGCTCACACTGGACCTTGATAGTCTCTATAAGCTGGCAAAAGATTCTTCTCCTAAGCTGAGTCTCCACAGGCAACTGATCGAGAAGGCAGAAGGCGAGCTAAAGCTGGCAAAGCTTGACTACTTCCCGGATTTCGCCATGGGCGTTCAATACCAACAGATCGGTCTGGGGGCCCCCATGGCTCCCCAAGAGGGTCTGGATGCTTGGGCTGTGATGTTCTCAATGAGTTTGCCGATCTGGTGGGGCAAGAAGAGAGCCGGCGTCAGCGAAGCCGAGACAAAAACGTTATCCGAGCGATTCGCGTACAGCGATAGAGAAAACATGCTCCTTTTCGAGGTCAAGGACAGCTATTTTAGAATCAATACCGCCCAGCGACAGATCATTCTCTATAAAGAGAGTCTCATACCCAGAGCGGAGCAATCGCTTCGGGTGAGCGAAGAAAGCTACAAGGCCGATAAGACCGACTTTTTGAATCTGATCGATTCTCAACGCATGCTTCTTCACTTCCAACTTGCGTATGAGAGAGCGCTGGCGGACTTTCAGCAGAATCTGGCTGGGCTCGAAGAGATAGTCGGAGCTAAGCTACCTGAAAGCAAATCCAAATAGGAGGCCAAGATCATGAAACTCTCAATCAAACTAAGAAAGATATTGATACCCCTGCTGGTGTTGTTCGCTTTTCTACTCGGCTACATGTTGAAGCCGACCCCCCAGGAGTTGTCCACCGGCGAGCAGCTGGCATCCCCTCTGGAGGCGGGTGAAACCGAGCCGACGATCTGGACCTGCTCCATGCATCCTCAGATCAGATTGCCGGAGCCCGGTCAATGCCCGATCTGTTTCATGGACCTGGTTCCGGTGAAGGGGGAAGCTCTCGGAGAAGAGCACCCCCGGCGACTGACCATGTCAGAGGCAGCCAAAGAGCTGGCGGAAATCCAGACCGCAGCGGTTGTTCGCAAGCGCGTCGCTAAAACCATAAGGATGGTCGGAAAGATTGACTACGATGAGAGCCGGGTATTTCACCTCACCTCCTGGGTGCCGGGCCGAATCCACCGTCTCTATTACAATTTCACCGGAGTGCAGGTGGACCGGGGCGCTCCTATGGTCTACATCTATAGTCCTGAGCTTCTCTCCAGCCAGGAGGAGTACCTCCAAGCCCTCAAGATGAGAGAAGAACTCAGGGGCAGTACCGATGCACTGTCAGAGGAGATGGCGGAAACTACCCTGGAGTCCGCGGAAGAGAAGCTGCGCCTTGCAGGAATCTCGCCGGTGCAGATCGCTGAAATCAGAGAGCGAGGAACAACAGTCGACCACATGACAATTCATAGCCCGATAGCCGGGACGGTCATTCGGAAGGAGGTCTCGGAGGGGATGTATGTCAATACTGGCACCCGAATCTATACCATTGCTGATTTGTCTCTAGTCTGGGCCTTGCTGGAGGCTTACGAATCAGACCTTACCTGGATTCAAGAGGGCCAACAGGTTCAATTCACGACTGAAGCCTACCCCGGCGAGACCTTTAGAGGGCGTGTTGTCTTCATAGACCCATTCCTGAATGAGAAGACGCGCACCGTGGGGATTCGACTGGAGGTGCCGAATCCGGAGGCTAAGTTGAAACCGGGTATGTTCATGCGTGCCCAACTGGAAGCACCCCTCCCGAAAGCTGAACGTAGGTTACCTCTCGTAATACCTGCCACGGCGCCACTTATCACCGGCGAGCGCGCGGTTGTCTACGTAGAAGTCCCAGAAACTGAACGTCCAACATATGAGGGCAGAGTTGTGGAGCTAGGGCCGCGTGGCGGAGATTACTACGTCGTCAAATCCGGGCTGAGCGAGGGGGAACAAGTAGTGGTTCACGGGAATTTCAAGATCGACAGCGCCCTCCAGATCCAAGCCCAGCCCAGCATGATGAGTCCGGAGGGGGGCGGCACACCTCCGGTGCGTCAACATGGCCGGACTCCGACGACTCCCACCAAAAAAGTCGAAGAGGCAAAAGCTGAAGTTCTTGAAGTTCCCGACAGATTCAAAACCGAGTTAGACCCGGTTTTCTCAACTTACTTCACAGTTCAACAGGGCTTAAGTCAAGATCGATTGAAAGATGCCCAGGAGGGGGCCAAGCAGGCAGTGAACGCTCTCGATGCTGTGGATATGGAACTGTTGAAGGGGCTGGCCCATACAGCATGGATGGGACAATATAAGGCTCTGAAAAAGGCCGCCGGCGAGGTGGCCGTTGCCGAGGATATCGCCGCCGCCCGTTCGGGATTCGCCTCCCTCTCGGAGACCCTGATCGCAACTGCAAGGAAGTTCGGCCCCAGCGGCAAAGAGGCGGTCCTCCGCTTCCACTGCTCTATGGCCTTCGAGGGGCAGGGCGCCGACTGGCTGCAAAACAAGCCCGAGACTGAGAATCCGTACTTCGGCAAAGCCATGTTCAAATGCGGAAAGTTGACAGAGACGCTCTCCTCCGGCCCCGGGGAGGAAGGAGAGGGAGAACCCCAGCATGAATAAAGATGCTCTGAACCAAAAGGAAGGCCTGCTTGGCAAGCTGATCCGTTTTTGTCTGGAAAACAAGTTCATCGTATTTGTCCTTCTTATCCTCATGCTCTTATGGGGCCTGCACGTGATGCCCTTTGACATCGAGTTGGGAGAGTTTCCTCGCGACCCGGTGCCGGTGGACGCAATTCCCGACATCGGCGAGAATCAACAGGTGGTCTTCACCGAATGGATGGGACGATCTCCCCAGGACGTTGAAGATCAGATCACCTATCCTCTGACGGTTTCCCTCCTCGGCGTCCCCGCCGTCAAGACCATCCGCAGCTTTTCCTTTTTCGGGTATTCTAGCATCTACGTCATCTTCGACGAAAAGGTGGACTTTTACTGGGCACGCTCCCGCATCCTTGAGAGGTTGAGCGTTGCCCAGAAGGATTTGCCGGAAGGGGTCAGCCCCGCCCTCGGACCGGATGCCACCGCCTTGGGGCAGATATTCTGGTACACCCTGGAGGGAAAGGGTTTTAGCCTCCAGGAACTGCGCACCATCCAGGACTGGTATGTGCGTTACTCTCTGGCTTCCGCAGAGGGGGTAAGTGAGGTTGCCTCCGTTGGCGGCTACGTCAAGGAATACCAGATCGACGTTGATCCCGATGCGATGCGTGCCCACAACGTCACCCTTGCCGAGATCGTGAACGCGGTGAGATCCAGCAACATCGACGTTGGCGCCAAGACCATAGAGATCAACCGCGTCGAATACATCGTTCGGGGTCTCGGTTTTGTGAAGGATATTGAAGACCTTGAGAATGCCGTCATCAAGGAGGCTGACAATGTTCCTATCTACATCAAGAACGTTGCCACTTTAGCCCTCGGTCCGGCGACCAGACGAGGCGCCCTTGACAAGGAGGGGGCGGAGGTCGTTGGGGGAGTGGTGGTGGTTCGCTACGGTGAGAACCCGCTCGAAGTAATAAAGAACGTTAAAAAGAAGATCCAGGAGATCTCCCCCGGGCTTCCCAAAAAGACCCTACCTGACGGCACCATCTCTGAGGTAAAGATAGTGCCCTTCTACGACAGAACCCAGCTCATCCACGAAACCCTCGGCACCCTGGAGGGAGCCCTCACCGACGAGATCCTCATCACCATTATTGTCGTCATCATAATGGTGATGCATCTCCGGAGCTCAATGCTCATCTCCGGCCTTTTGCCGCTGGCGGTGCTTGTTTGCTTTGTCGCCATGAAGATGGCGGGGGTGGATTCGAACATAATGTCGCT
>JBHIBM010000114.1:0-6346 GCA_046759085.1 Candidatus Zixiibacteriota bacterium | reverse complement strand
ATTCTCGAAGCCCATAGACGAAATCCATAACATAAGAGACCTTTCAGATTTTGTTGAATTGAAATACTCATGCAGATGATTGGAGATAGATATGTGGGCATTGAAGGAAGTCGATCCGGAAGTATATGAGGCCATAAAGGGCGAGATGGAGCGGGAGGCCACGAAGTTGGAGCTTATCGCCTCCGAGAATTTCGTCAGCAAGGCGGTATTGGAGACCGCCGGCTGTGTGATGACGAACAAATACGCGGAGGGGTATCCGAAAAAACGCTACTACGGAGGTTGCGAGTTTGTGGACATCGGGGAGGAGCTAGCCCGACAGAGAGCCAAAGAGCTTTTCGGGTGTGAGCACGTCAACGTCCAGCCCCACTCCGGCTCCCAGGCAAACATGGGAGTCTACTTCGCGGTCTTGAAGCCCGGAGATACCATCTTCGGATTGAACCTCTCTCACGGTGGGCACCTCACTCACGGTCATCCCGTCAACTTCTCTGGAAAATTCTTCAACGTCATTCAATACGGGGTAGACAAGGAGACCGAGGTTATCGACTTCGAGGAGTTGAGGAAGCTGGCGAAGGAGCACCAGCCGAAAATGATAATCGCCGGCGCCTCCGCCTATCCCCGGATCATGGAGTATGAGCCTTTCCGGGAAATCTGCGATGAGGTCGGCGCTTACCTGGTGGCGGACATCGCTCACATCGCCGGACTGATCATCGCCGGACTTCATCCCTCCCCGATCCCGATTGCAGATTTCGTCACCACCACCACTCACAAGACTTTAAGGGGACCCCGTGGGGGCATGATTATGTGTAAGAAAAAATACGCCAAGGAGCTCGACCGCGAGGTGATGCCGGGGATTCAGGGGGGACCTTTGATGCACATCATCGCCGCCAAGGCGGTGGCTCTAAAACAGGCCATGGAGCCGGGCTTCAAGGAATATCAGAAACAGATCGTCAAAAACGCCAAGGCCATGGCGGAGGCTTTAATGGAGGGAGGACTGGAGCTGGTCTCCGGAGGCACCGACACCCATCTGATACTTGTAAAACTCTTCAACAAGAATCTGACCGGAAAGGTGGTGGAAGAAACTCTGGATCGGGCTGGAATTACTGTGAACAAAAACACCGTCCCCTTCGACCCCCAGAAACCGTTCGTCACCTCCGGCATCCGCCTCGGCACCCCGGCTCTCACCACCCGGGGGATGAAGGAGCCGGAAATGAGGCAAATCGCAAAATGGATCGTCGAGGTCATCGACAATGTCGAGAACGAGGAGATCTACAAGAGAGTCGAGGGGGAAGTCACCGAACTGTGTAAGGAGTTCCCTCTCTATGAGGGATTGATGGACTAAGGAGAGAGTATGCTTGCGTGCTTTTCAGTCATCCACCTGGGGGCCGGAGAGAGCATCTCCAGATATGTCGCCAAGCTGGTCGACATCGTGGAGAAAAGCGGCCTGGACTACAAGTTGACCTCCATGGGCACCATGATCGAGGGAAGCTGGGACGAGGTCATGGCGGTGATAAAGAAGTGCCATCATGCCAGCCGTAGGGTGGTCCCACGGGTCTACACCGTCATCTCCATCGACGACCGCAAGGGTGCGAAGGGTCGCCTCGAGGGTAAGGTGAAGTCGGTGGAGAGAGTCCTGGGGCGGGAAGTCAGGAAGTAATCTGACCGATTCCACGTGGACACGACTGATTTCATCGTCGTCTTTGTCACCTGCCCTTCCGAAGAGGAGGCACAGAAGTTGGCCTACACTTTAGTGGAGGAGCAACTGGCGGCTTGCGTCAACGTAATGCCCACGACTTCCCTCTTCCGCTGGGAGGGGAAATTAAGCAGAGAGGACGAGAGCTTGCTCATCATAAAGACCCGGTATTCTTTCTTCCGCAATCTGGAAAAGCGGGTAAAAGAGCTCCACAGCTACCAGGTTCCGGAGATAGTTGCCCTGCCGGTGGTTGCCGGTTCTAAGCAGTATCTTGATTGGGTAAAAGAATCTGTTTCGGAGAGCTGATGCAGGCAAAGAAAATCACAGACGGTTTCGTGATGAAGCTCGATAAGGGAGAACAACTGGTCGACTCGTTGATCAAGTTCGCCCGACAGGAGAAGGTCGACTCCGGCAGTGTCGCCGGAATTGGTGCCGTCACCAACGTCACCCTGGGCTATTTCGATAGAGAGCAAAAGAAATATCTGCAGAGGAAATTCGATGATGTCTACGAGCTGGTCTCTCTCTCCGGCAGCATCGCCACCATCAAGGGCGAGCCGATATTGCATCTTCACATTGTCATCTCCGATCGGGATTACAGTGTCCGTGCTGGACATCTCTTCTCCGCGGAGGTGGCAGTCACCGGAGAGATATTCGTGAGGGCGTACCCCGAACGACTTTTGAGGAAGAAGGACCTGGAGTTCGGCTTGAACCTTTTGGATCTGTGAGCAAAAAGAAGAGACTCATCACTCTCTTGACCGATTTCGGAGATACTGACAGTTACCTGACGGAACTGAAGGGAGTCATCTACTCCATCAATCCAGAAGTGGAAATCGTGGAGGCGAGCCAGAAGGTTAAGGCGGGGAACATCCGCCAAGGGGCATATCTGTTGGGGAGATATTTTAGGTATTATCCGGAGGGGACAATTCATCTGGCGGTGGTGGATCCCGGAGTGGGGAGCAGAAGATTTCCGATTCTCCTGGAGACCGAGAGGTATTTCTTAGTTGGCCCCGACAATGGACTTTTTTCTTATGCGCTCGCGGAGCAAAGACCGCAGTTGATTGTCAGGTTGGCAAATGAGAGGTATCAGCTTCCCTCCGCTTCTCGGACCTTCGAGGGGAGGGATGTTTTCGCGCCGGCGGCGGCATATCTTTCTCTGGACGTCGACCCTACAGAGTTCGGCCCCGAACTTGAGGAAATCGAGACCCTAAGAATCCACAAGCCAGAGGTAAGGGGAGAACAGATTGAAGGCGAAATCGTCCATATCGACCACTTCGGCAACGTGGCTACGAACATCCCCCTGGATCTGCTCACCGAGCTCGGGCGTTTTGTCACCATGACGGTGAAAGGAAGAGCAATAAACAAGCTTGTAACGTCATATGAAGAGGGGAAGGACTGCGAGTTCTTCGTGATAACAGGGAGCGGAGCTACCCTGGAGATCTCGAGTTTCGGGAAAGATGCCGGCGGGAGGCTCAACGTTTCCCCCGGGGACAAGGTTTACCTCACAGCCGAGAAGACCTGAATGATCTTTAACTGATGAAACAGGGCTACCATGGCCGATGACCTTCACCCAAATTCCAGTGTGATACCTGAAAAAAGCAAGCTGTCGAAAACCAGCCCGAGACAGCGCCCGAGCTGGGATCAGTATTTCATGATGATGGCCCACCTGGTCTCCACCCGTTCCACCTGCCTGCGGAGACAGGTGGGGGCGGTGATCGTCAAGGACAAAAGGCTGCTGGCCACCGGATATAATGGTGCCCCCAAGGGGTTGCCGCACTGTCTGGAGATCGGCTGCCTGCGGGAGGAATTGCAGGTGCCTGCCGGGGAGAAACACGAGCTCTGTCGAGCCACCCACGCCGAGCAAAACGCCATCGCCCAGGCGGCCTCCTTCGGCGTCTCCGTGGAGGCAGCCACCATCTACACCACCTGTCAGCCCTGCAGCCTCTGCGCCAAGCTCTTGATCAACTCCGGAATTGCGGCCATCAAAAACTGCGGCGACTATCCCGACCAGATGGCCCAAGAGATGCTCTCCCAGGCGGGGATCAGAGTGGAGAAAATCGAGCTGGATAGAGATAGGTTTGAAAAGATTTTCGAGGGAAGATAAGATGAAGTGCCCTTTCTGCGGAAGTCTGGACGATAAGGTGGTCGATTCCCGTCCCACCGAGGACGGCAAGGCCACCCGGAGAAGACGACGGTGTCTCTCCTGTGAGAAGAAATTCACCACCTATGAGTACATCGAGAAGATCCCCCTGATGATAAAGAAGTCCGACGGCACTCTGGAGGCATACAATCGCGGCAAGCTCTCGGATGGTATTATCCTCGCCTGCAAGAAGCGTCCGGTGAGCCGCCAGAGGTTAGAGGCTTTGGTCGACGAGGTCGAAAGCGAGCTTTTCAACCTATCCCGGGAGGAGGTCTCCTCCAGGGAGATCGGCGATCTGGTCTTGGAGAAGCTGAAGGAGATCGATGAGGTTGCCTACGTCCGATTCGCCTCCGTCTATAAGGATTTCAAAAACAAGGATCAGTTCCTGCAGGAATTGAAGAGTCTCCCCTCCTCCCTGCGGGTGGTGAAAGCTAACGGTAGAGTGGAACCCTTCGAGAGGCGAAAACTCCTTCACGGGATAGAGCTTGCCTGCAACAAACGCCCCGTCACCAAAAGAAAGATGGAGGCCATCGCCGACGGCATCTTCAGGGAGCTCGACAAAAAAAGCGTAAGGGAGATCACCTCCAGCCAGCTGGGGGAGATGGTGATGGAGCGTTTAAAGAAGCTGGATGTGGTCGCCTACGTCCGCTTCGCCTCCGTTTACCGCAAATTCAAGGAGCCGGAGGAATTCCGCCAGGAGTTAGAGGGGCTGGAGAAGTAACCGATCAAGGCTTGCGCCTCCCGCTTGTCAGATGGAGAAGAAAAAGGCAGAGCAGATGTCCTTTCTGGACCACTTGGAGGAGCTCCGCTTCAGGATAATAAAGTGCCTGGTATCGATACTGGTCCTCGCCATCGCAGCTTACATTTTGTCGGACGAGATCTATTCGTTTCTCCAGGTACCCCTTTACAAAGCAGTGCCGGACATCAAGCTCCACTATTTCAAGGTCACCGAGGGCTTCACGATTCGGGTCAAGATGTCGCTTCTGGCGGGAGTGATCCTGTCGGTGCCGGTGATACTGTATCAGATCTGGCAGTTTGTGGTCCCCGGGCTTTACGAGCGGGAAAAGAAGCTGGTGGTCCCGGTGGTGTTCGCCGGGACTATTTTTTTTCTCCTGGGAGCTCTCTTCTGTTTTTTCGTAGTGTTGCCCCGGGCGATAGCTTTCTTAAGCAATGTCGCCTTCGAGGGGTTGGAACCGACCTGGATGATTCAGGAGTATTTCAGCTTCATGATGCGGCTGATCCTGGCCTTCGGGGTGGCCTTCGAGCTGCCGATTGTCTGCTTCTTTCTGGGACAGGTAGGGATAATCGACTCCAGGCTTATGGCTAGGGGGAGACGATACGCCCTGGTTGCAATTGTGCTCTCGGCGGCCCTCATCACCCCCCCGGACATCTTCTCCCAGGTGGTATTGGCTCTGCCGGTCTATCTGTTGTATGAGTTGAGCATCCTGGTGGTGAAGCTCACCGGCCGGAAATCGCGGGAAGTGGTCTGAATTTTTCTCAAAGAATTCTTGACAAGAGGGTCTGTGAGCTTCTAATTTGGACGAAATCATATTTTCTATTGAGGAGACATGAAAGAAGGTAAATTTAAAGACTGGCTGGCAGCTCCGAGGCTTCCCTTTCTGACGGCCAGTGTAGTTCCGGTGTTTTTCGGCACCGCCCTGGGGTGGCAGCGGACCGGGGAGTTCAATCCCTTCTATTTCTTCCTTACGTTAGTCGGGGTCTGCCTGGCCCAAATGGGCGCAAATATGGCCAACGATTATTACGACCATAAGACCACCGATGACGACATCAACAAGAATCCCACCCCCTTCTCTGGGGGAAGCCGGGTGATTCAGGAGGGGAAGATCAAAGCAGCAAGCATCCTCAAGGCCTCCTTGCTCTGTTATGCATTGGGGGCGATAATCGCCCTTTATCTGAACAGCATCACCCCCGGGAATTTCGTTTTAATTCTGGCTCTGGTCGGATTCCTCTCCGGTTTCCTCTACACCGCCACCCCGGCGATGCTCGGTTATCGAGGGCTTGGGGAGCCGCTGCTGGGATTGAACTTTGGAACTCTAACGGTGATCGGCGCTTACTTCGTTCAGACTCACACCTTCAGCTGGGAGGTCTTCTGGATTTCCTGGCCGATCTCGTTTCTGATCGTGGCGGTCCTATACATCAACCAATTTCCGGACTACGAACCGGACAAAGCCGTTGACAAACGGCACTGGGTTGTCCGCCTGGGGAGGAAGAAGGCCACCTACGGATACTACGCTTTGATATTCGGCAGCTACCTGTGGGTGATTGTCACCGTCATCATCGGAATTCTGACCCCGTTTGCCCTCATAGTCCTCGTAACCCTCCCGAAGGCCCTGAAGGCCAGCAGGATTTTGCGGACAAGCTACGACAAGATCTTAGAACTAATTCCCGCCAATGCCGCCACCATTCAGGTGCACTTGCTGATTGGGTTGCTTTTGTCTCTCGCTTGCGTCGTCGGGGGGCTAGTATTGCCGGGCTAGTCAGCCACAGGCCGATCCGCC
>JBHIBM010000113.1:0-6365 GCA_046759085.1 Candidatus Zixiibacteriota bacterium | reverse complement strand
AGCTACCAATTAGCGGTTGACGGTTATGTAACGCTGCAGGTTTAGAACACCTTCGGCCAGAAGGTGGCAACATTGGTGGATGAAAAACAGGCAGCGGGTCAAAAATCTGTCGATTGGGATGCTTCAGAACTGTCCTCCGGTGTTTATTTCTACAAGCTGATCACTGCAGATTTTACCGAGACCAGGAGGATGATCCTAGTGAAATAAACTACCTGTGCTGTCGAATGCCCACATTCGACACATTGCGTCAGATGTGGGCATCTGACGCCACTTCGGGGGATGCTTCGCAGCCCTCCAGAGGCGGGCAAGCAGATTTCAGTACTCTCCACTCCTTGCCTATTCAAATCAACTCACGGAGAGGGTCAAGGCCTGTCGGTTGACTCCATTGGCCCATCTACTTACTGTCCCATTTCTCACCAAAACCCACGGCAAAAACTGTTTGACAAGGAACTGAAAATATCTAAATTTGTAAAACCCTGTCGGAGGCTTGCCTGAGGCGGACAGGCCATATCGTCTCGGACAGCAAAAAAGCTCCGTATCACCTAACTTTCTGGAGCGGGTTTGAATCAAAAGGAAAACCAACTCGAAAAACAACCCCCGGATATGATAAACCTCGCCATCTCCGGGGTGATCTTTGTGGTTGCCTTCATTACCTATTTTATCACCAAGGCACCGACGGTGAGCTTTTGGGATTGTGGGGAGTTCATCGCCTGCTCTTACATCTTGGGGATTCCCCATCCTCCCGGGACTCCCCTTTTCGTTCTCATCGGTCGCATTTTCACCCTTTTCCCCTTCTTCGAAGAGATCGCCCTCCGGATCAACTTCATCTCAGTTTTGACCTCGGCCCTGACAGTGTGGCTTTCCTATCTTTTGATTGTGAAAGTTGTCCGGGGCTGGTTTAGAGAGAAGTCCGACGGGCTCAACCGCTTCATCGCATATATCGGAGGGGTTGTTGGAGCTCTGATCTTGACCTTCTCCGACACCTTCTGGTTCAATGCCGTGGAGGCCGAGGTTTATGGCTTGGCGATGCTTCTGATGGTCCTGATCTGCTATCTGGGCCTCCTGTGGGCGGAAAACCATCAAAGGGAGAAGTCCGGTCGCTACCTGGTCATAATCACTTACCTGGCATTCCTCTCCCTGGGAGTCCACATGACGGTCTTTTTGACCCTGCCGGTTCTCTTCCTCTTCATCATAATGACCGACAAAGAGAAACTCAACGATTGGCGCTTGTGGCTGGTCGGGGTCTCTTTCTTCCTAGTCACTTTCGCCCTGGTGCCGTTCCTGGTTGCCTCCGCCGCTCTCCTTCTCCTCTCCGGGGCAATCCTACTGAGCGTGGAGCGCAATAGAGCTGCCTGGGGATTTTTGTTCGCCTTAGTGATGGTAGCGATAGTCGGCTATTCAACTCAGCTTTACATCCCCATCCGTTCTGCCTGCGACCCCGCCATCGATGAGAACGACCCCGAGAACTGGGAGCGCTTCAAGTATTTCCTAGAGCGCAAGCAATACGGTCAGACCTCCATGATAGAGAAGATGTTCCACCGCCGAGGAACGTGGGGAAATCAGTTCGGCACTCACCGCCGCATGGGATTCTGGGGATTCTTTTCTGAGCAGTACGGCTCCCCGAATCTGAGCTCCCTGGGGTTTCTACCGTTCGTTCTGGGGGCCCTGGGGGCCTGGGAGTCCTTGAGGAGAAAGTACAAGGTGGGCGTATTCCTGGTGCTTATCTTCCTGATATGTAGCCTGGGTTTGGTTTTGTATATGAATTTCTCCGACGGCACTCGGGGGGAGCAGTTGGAGGTCAGGGACCGGGACTATTTCTTCACTCCCGGATTTCTGTTCTTCGCCGTCCTCATCGGGCTGGGCTCTGCGGGGCTTCTATCCTGGGTGAGGGAGCTATCCGCAAGAGTATACACTCGAGGATTCACCACCGCGATGGTGGTGCTTTTGGCACTTCTGCTTTTGCTCTTCCCCTTCGCAAACACTCTGGGCTACCACTTCGAGTCCCACGACCGCAGGGGGAACTACATCCCGTATGATTATGCTCATAACATCCTGAATTCCTGCGACCAGGATGCGGTCCTCTTCACCAACGGCGACAACGACACCTTCCCGGTGTGGTTCTTACAGGAGGTGGAGGGGGTGCGCACCGATGTGAGAGTGGCCAACTTGAGTCTCCTGAACACCCATTGGTATATCAAGCAATTGAAGTATAAGATGGGAGTTCCCATAAAGCTCTCAGACGAACAAATTGATCGCTTGACCGCCTTCATGACCCCTGAGCGGGAGGTCGTCAGGGTTCAGGACCAGATGATAAAGGAGATCATCATCTCCAATAACTGGAAATACCCGATCTACTTCGCGGTGACCGTCTCCCCGGAGAACAAGATGGGACTGCAGGACAACTTCAAAATGGAGGGGATGGCGTACCGGGTGGTGCCGGAGAAGGGGAAAAACATGGTGGAACCTGAGAAGCTTCGTCATCGTCTCTCGGAGGTCTTCAAGTTCAGAGGACTGAACGATCCCGAAGTCTACAAGAACGAAAGCGACAGGAGGCTGGTCGCCAACTACGTAAGCACCTTTTTGCAGTTAGCCGAGTATTACCGGAACGAAGGGCGTCTACAGGAGGCCATCGCCCAGGCTGCGGAGGCCACCGAGCTGTACACGGACAGCTATCGTCCCTACCTCTATTTGGCGCAGCTCTATTCCGAAACCGGGCAGCTGGACAAAGTCGAACGACTGGTGGAGACCTCCCGGCCGGAGCTGGGGGAACGACTCTACATAAATTCCGCTTACGCCATGGCCACAACCGGCGACACCGCTAAAGCGATCGAGTTCTTCAAGAAGGCGTTGAGGCGGTATCCGGATTCCAAATCCGCCATGCAGCTCTTGTCAAACATTTACTACCGCGGTCAGAGATACAAAGAGCTCTTGGAACTGCTCGATGGCTGGATAAACGCCCACCCTGAGGATGGTGACGCCATCGCTCGCCGCAAGGAGATTCGAGCCATCGTAGAAAGCTCCGAGGTGAAGCTTGGAGGGCTCGGAGGTTGAATTGATCACGGAGACGTTAACAGAGCCCTCAGCGATTCCTGTGAAGTCTGTTCTCTTGACGGTGAAACCTAGAGCCAATTTGAGTGCTCTGAATGGACACCACCCCCTGAGTTCCACTAGGGGGATTTTCTGAAAGACCTTACTTTCCAGAATCAGCCCTAACGACATTTGGAAGATCCTTTTTTGGGAGAAGAGATAATGAAGATCATCATTTCCGGCATAACCGGACAGGACGGATACTACCTTTCGAAACTCCTGGCCTCAAAAGGTGACCAGGTTCACGGGATTGTCAGGAGGAATTCCCAAAAATCCTTCGGGGTGTTGGACACCGACCCCGAACTCAAATCGAAACTGCAACTTCACTATGGGGACGTCACCGACAAGCACTCCTTGGACACGATCTTCAGAGAGGTGAGGCCCGACCGAGTTTACCACCTCGCCGCGCAGAGCTTCGTCCAGGAGAGTTGGAGCAACCCCGAGCTCACTTACGAGATCAACATCAAGGGGACCTTGAACATGCTGAATTCCTTCAGAGAGTACAGCCCGGAGGGACGATTCTACTTCGCCTCCTCCAGCGAGATGTTCGGGAAGGTCGAGACCAAAAGTCAGAACGAGAAAACCTTCCCCTGGCCTCGCTCCCCGTATGGCATTTCGAAATTGGCCGGTTTCTACACCGGCGTCAACTACCGAGAGGCCTATGGCCTTTTCGTCTCCAACGGGATTCTCTTCAATCACGAAAGTCCCCACCGCGGGGAGGAGTTCGTCACCCGTAAGATCTCGCTGGCGGCGGTGAAAATCCACCTCGGCGTGGAAAGCGAGCTGCTGTTGGGGAATCTCGACAGTCAGCGGGACTGGGGTTACAGCGCCGATTACGTGAAAGCCATGGAGCTCATCTTGGATTATGAGAAGCCGGATGATTTCGTCATCGCCACCGGAGAGACCCACTCCGTCCGGGACTTCGTCCAGACCGCCTTCTCCCATCTGGGTCTGGACTGGGAGAGATATGTAAAGGTCGACCAGAGATATAAGCGCCCCGCAGACGTCAGCTACCTTCGGGGGGATAGCTCCAAAGCAAAGAAGCTCTTGGGCTGGAAGCCGACCGTCAGCTTCCAGGAGTTGGTCAAGATGATGGTCGATGCTGATCTAAAGAGAGTCTCCGGTCAGAAGAAAAAAGCTAGGTGAGAATCCTCATAATCAACTGGCGGGATCTGAAGAACCCCTGGACCGGAGGAGCAGAAATCCATATCCACGAGATCGCCTCCCGTCTGGTGAGAGAATATGGACATCAGATCTTTTTCCTCTGCAATCGCTTTAAGAACACTCTTCCGCCAAGGGACAGCTACGACGGAATCGAATTCTACCGGGTGGGGACAGAGTATACCTTCAACTTTCACGTCCCCTTGTGGCTGAGAAGAAACCTGCCTCAGATCCATCCCGATCTGATCATCGAAGATGTAAACAAAATCCCCTTCTACACGCCACTGTATGTGAAAAGGCCGGTATTGGTGGTGATTCCTCATCTCTTCTCGGAGACCGTCTTCCGAGAGATCAATTTCGCCTTCGGAACATACATCTATCTGGCCGAGAAGCTGATTCCGAAGGTTTATAAAAACTGCCATCTCAACGCCATCTCTCAATCCACCAAGGAGGACTTAGTCAAGACGGGTCTGTCGCCGGACAAAATCAGTGTTATCGAGTGCGGCATAGATCAGAAAACCTACTATCCTGCAAACGAGAAGTTTGGTGCTCCCACCGTCATCTACGCTGGCCGGCTGAAAAAATATAAGTGCGTCCAGCACCTCTTAGAGGCAGTCTCCCGTGTGAAAGACAAGCTCCCCGAAGTGAAGCTCTATGTGGTCGGGGATGGTGACTATCGCCAGGAACTGATTGCCTACTCCGCTAAGTTGAATCTGAAGGAAACGGTGACTTTCACCGGATATATCTCCCAGCAGGAGAAGGTGGAGCTATTGCAGAAATCACACCTTCTGGTCTATCCCTCCATAAAGGAAGGATGGGGCATATCGAACTTAGAGGCCAACGCCTGCGGCACCCCGGTCTTGGCCGCCGATGTCCCCGGCTTGAGAGATTCCGTATCCGTCGGGGAATCGGGACTACTCTATCCTTTCGGCGATGTTGCGAAAATGGCCGAAAATATCCAGAGCATCCTGACGGATACACCTCTGAGAGAGAAGCTACAGCAAGGGGGGCTCAGATGGGTTTCGAGATTCACCTGGGAGAAGACCGCCGAAAGGTTCAATAACCTGCTCAAGGATTTATTCCCCTCTTGAGAAACGGCCTCAAAAGACACTGGAGAACTCTCTTCGGGGTTGTGATCAGCCTCCTGTTTCTCTATCTGGCGGTGAGGAAGGTCGATTTTCAAGCAGTGGGAGGGGCCTTCCGGGAGGCGAATTATCTTTACACCATTCCGAATGTGGTGGCCATTCTCTTCTGCATGTGGCTTCGGGCACTGAGGTGGCGCTATCTCCTCAAGCCGGTCAAATCCCTCACTGCGGGAAGACTCTTCTCTCCGGTGATGATAGGTTTTATGGCCAACAACCTCCTCCCCATGAGGCTGGGAGAGTTCGTGAGGGCTTACTCACTCGGGGAAAAAGAGAAGATCTCAAAGAGCGCCTCTTTCGCCACCATTGTCGTGGAACGGGTCTTCGATACCTTCATCCTACTTTTGATGTTTGCGATCGTCATCGCTTTTTCCCCTTTCCCGGACTGGGCCAAAAAGATCGGGTACTCCGCCTTCGTGATAAATATTGCGATTCTACTCTTTTTTTTCTTCTTGAAGAGTAAGACCGAGCCGACCTTGAGAGTTCTCCAGAGGCTGCTTGAGATTTTCCCGAGAAAGCTCGCCCAGTTTGTATACAACACCACCTGCAGGTTCACCGAGGGTTTGGCGGTTCTCTCTGACCTTAAGAGTCTATTCTATATTGGCGCTTTTTCTGGATTGATCTGGATCATCGCCGCCCTCTCGAACTATTTCATTTTCCTTTCTTTTGACCTGCGGCCTCCGCTTTACGCCAGTTTTTTCCTTCTGGTGGTAGTGGCTTTCGCCATAATGCTTCCGGCCTCTCCGGGATTCATCGGCACCTTTCACTTCGGCTGCACCGTAGCGTTGTCCTACTTCAAGATCGACCCCAATATCTCCTTCCCCTTCTCGGTGGTGTTGTGGTCCTGCCAATATTTCCCGGTGACCCTCCTGGGACTCTATTACCTGCGCAAAGAGCATCTGTCTTTGAAGAAGGTGAGGACCGACGACGTTCATAGTTCATAGTGCATGGTTCATGGAAAAGGCCCAGTGGCGG
>JBHIBM010000112.1:0-6385 GCA_046759085.1 Candidatus Zixiibacteriota bacterium | reverse complement strand
GTCAATACCTCCAATTTTACACAAAATAATTTACACTACCACCCCACCTCCTTCAACGCCCCCACCATCCAAAGCAGCACTTCTCCAACCGAAGACACAACTCCCTCACCTGCTCAACTGATTTACTTCTCTCCCCACATCAATGTCGTCGCCGGATTGGAACATGTACGAGAGATGATTCTGAACATCTCCTGGTGACTTTCCTGCCCTGCACCGGACGTTCGTGAAGCGGACCGCAAGTTGGACTTAGCACCTCTCTCCAGGTCACTCCTCACCACAGATGAACTTTCTTCTCGGTCGCTGAAGTCTCCTCTTTGACGAAAAGACTCCTTCCGAGCTCCAGATCATCGGGCGTCGCCTCGATGACCAGACCAACCTCGGCCGCACGGCTCATATCGGTGGAGCCCCTCACTCGAGAGAGTATCGCTGTCTTTTCCGCCTCCGTCAGCCCCCGCTTCTCGATCTCTTTATCCATCTCTTCGGAGAGGATTCTTATGTCCTTGTCCACCAACCCATCGGTCCTATCGCGAGTATCACCTCGGTGCCGCTGGAGGCAACTACCCAGGAGATCCCCTCCCCACGTTGCCGACTCCGACCGTCACGATCTTCTGGAACACCATATACACTCTGAATTTGAAATTCGATCATAACAAGAATTCCACCTGATTGCAAATGATATTGGGTCTTCCGACGAAAGCGAAAAGGGGTTGATTCTGGACAGGTTGGCTGGAGCGACCCGGGGTGTCGGTGCGGAGAAAAGACCTCGGTAGTCTCTCAGAGCGGCTGCGCTTCTCATCCAGAGGCCAGGCCGTCGAGCTGCCCCAGAAAGTCCTCCTTGGTGTTGACGTTGTCCGGGAAGGAGACAATCGTGAAAGAGACCTTCCAGTCATCCTCCGAGGCAACATTCGAGAGCAGAAAATTCTGAATGTTTTCCTGAAGTCTGTTCGATAAAGCCTTGGCACCGTTTCTGGGGGTCTCGACTAAAAGCAGGGCGATCCGGTTCTCGTCGAAGCCGGAAGCAACGTCGGTCTGACGAATCGACCTCTTGATGACTCGCCGCAGACCCTCCAGCATCTCCTGTTGGTTGTGATAGTTGAGGATCTCGGCGGCTTCGCTAATCCTGCCACTGCTGGTCATGGTGATGGTGAGACAGGAAAGATATTCGCAATATCTTTCGGCACGTGTCAACTCCTGTCTGGCCCTGAGACCGAAATGCTTGAAGGACCTGAAAAAATCATCCAGGTTATCCTCGGAGCAATATCGCTCTGGGACTTCCCCGAAAGAGAGGTTTTCGCTTTCTTCCATGTTGTCTCCCTTCAACCTCTGTTTTCCGTTTTATCATTTTCACTTCCTGATACTGTAACAACAGACACCCTCAGCTCAGTTCCTCGGCCAAGAAGAGCTTAAGGGTCCGGACCGAGAGAAAAGAAACAAACTCTCCCAAATCTATAACCAAGATCATCTTCTGTCAACTTCTCTGCGCCTCTTTCCGACCTAACTGACGATTCCGTAGTCCTTAATCTTGTATAGCAGGGAACGATAGCTTATCTCCAAAAGCTTCGCAGCCTTGCGGCGATTCCAGTTGGTTCGCCTCAGGGCCTCTGAGATGACTTTCTTTTCCTCCTGGGTCACCAGGGCGCTTATCCTCCTCTTCAGCGAAAGCTCCCCTTCTGCTCTCGAAGAGGGCGGCTCCGGCCCTCCGGAAGAGATTTCCGTTGCAATTCTCTCGGAAAGCTCGAAAACCATGCTTTCGTCGTTTCTAACCACAATCTGCTTCATGAGGTTCTCCAGCTGTCTCACATTTCCGGGCCAGCTATACTCTTTCAGAGCTTTCAGGGCCTGAGGGGATAAGCCCGGGAAATCCCGTTCATACAGGATGCGGTATCTCTGGAGGAAATGGTCGACCAGAAGCGGAATGTCTTCGCTCTTCTCCCGAAGTGGCGGCAACTGGATGGTTATCTCGTTGAGGCGGTAAAAGAGGTCTTCACGGATGATCCCCTCCTCCAGAGCTTTCTCCACGTTCTTGTTGGTGGCACAGACAATCCGGACGTCCACCCTGACGGTCTGTATCCCTCCCACTCTGACGAACTCGTTTTGCTCCAGAACCTGCAGAAGTTTGGACTGCAGTTCCAGAGGCATATCCCCGATCTCGTCTAAGAAGATCGTGCCGGTGGAGGCGATCTCGAACCTGCCCGGTTTGTTCTTCACCGCGCCGGTGAAAGCTCCCTTCTCGTAACCGAAAAGCTCCGCCTCCAACAACTCCCTGGGGATGGCGGCACAGTTGACCTTGGTGAAAGGTTTGTGACCTCGAGTGGAGAGAGCGTGAAGCATCCGAGCGACAATTTCCTTGCCGGTGCCGGATTCCCCCAGAATGAGAACCGTCAGCTCGCTGTCGGCGACCTGTTCGATGACGTTCTTGACTGCGAGCATCTGGGGACTATCTCCGATAAGGGTGTCATAAGCGGACTTAGCCTCCAGCTTCGATTTCAGCCTGGTGACCTCCTTTTTGAGGCGGTTTTTCTCCAGGGCGGTGCGGATATGGATTTCTACCTCCTCGATGTTGAAGGGCTTGTTGATGAACTCGGAGGCGCCGCGACGGATCGACTCGACAACATTTTGAGTGTCCCCGTGTCCGGAAAGCATGATGACATCGAGATTACCATCGATGGTCTTGACCTTATCCAGGACTTCCATTCCCGATAGACCAGGCATCTTGATATCCAGGAGCACCAGCTCCGGCTTTTCTTTGGTCACCATCTGAATCCCTTCCACCCCGTTGCGGGCGGAAATGACCCGGTAGTTCTCTCCCAAACCCTCCGAGAGAATCCAGGGGACCTTGGGGTCGTCGTCTATAACCAGAACTTTGACGCTCTCTTTTCTCATGGCCTAGGTCTCCCAAGCGGCAGATAAATCCTGAAGGCGGTTCCCACCCCGGGCTGGCTTTCCACTTCGGTGAATCCTCCGTGAGCAGTCATGGCTCTCTCCACCACGGCCAGCCCCAGACCGGTCCCTCCTTCCTTAGTGGTAAAATATCGTTCGAAGATGCGGTTGATATTCTCCGGTGGGATGCCAACGCCGGTATCGGAAATCGAGATCCGGGAGAAACTCCCTCCCTTGTCGGCTCTATCCACCTTCTCCAACCGGATCTCAATTTTCCCCCCAACAGACACACTTTCCAGAGCGTTCAAGATGATGTTCAGAATCGTCTCTAGGATTTCGCTTTCGTAAACCAGCACCTCCGGAAGGTCGGGCTGGTAATGACACTCCAGCTTGATCTTTTTATTGGCGAAGTCCCTCTGCAACAGTGCCACCGCTTTTTCTATGAGCTGGGATAAGTCTTTAGAAACCAGACCGTATTTCTTGGGGTTGGAGAAGTCCAGAATCTCCCTAGTCAACTGCACCATTCTGTCGATTTCCGCCTGAGCGATGCTGCAGAACTCCCTAACCTCCGACTTGTCCCGCTTCCTCTTTTCCAAAATCTGAAGGCTCCCCTTCAGATTTGTCAGCGGTCTTTTCAAATCGTGGGAGATCTCCGCGACCATCTTTCCCATGGTGGCCAATTTGGTGACATTGTTGATGCCTTCCTGCCTCTCGTAGAAAGAGACCGCCTGGGAGGTGATGATGGAGAGAAGGTGCTCGCTCTCCTGAGAGAAGGAGGGATTCCCATAGCCGCCGAGGCACAAAAGACCCCGCAAGTTCTCACCCGCTCCAACCGGAATTACCAAGATCTTCTCCCGGGACAGAGGCAGGGGGAGCGCCTCTGTGAAAAACCTATACACCCTCCTCTTCATCTCATCTATATCGGCATCCTGTTCAACAGCTGAACTTTCAGAGTCGAAGGAGATTTGAGCTTTCTTTAGAAAATCGAAATTGTCATCATTTGAATCCTCACCGTAAGAGTATGTGAGTTCCCTGCTTTCCTTCTCCCGCGTCAGAAGGTAGAAGAAGTCAAGGTTGATTATCTCTTTTAGGCCCCGATATATCGAACCGAACAGCTCTTGGATATTCTTGCTGGAATCCAGTTGACAGGCGATGTTGTAAAGGAAGGAGAGTTGCTGGATCTTTCTTTGCCGGTCATCGAACAGCTGGGCATTGTCGATAGCAATGGCGGCCTGGTTGGCGAAAGTGACCAGAAGTTTTAAGTCTCTCTCGTCGAACTTACCGCCTCTCTTCTTGTTGTTCAAATTGATGACCCCGAGGAGCCTTTCCTTTACCAGAAGCGGTGCAGAGATCAGAGATTTGGTCTCATACCTCTGACGATTGGTGCGGCAGAAACGACGGTCTTGTTCGACATCTTTCACAATCAAAGGTTCGCCATGCTCGGCAACGTAACCAGCAATACTCTCTCCCAGTGGCAAACGGGTATTTCTAATCACCTCGGGGTCGATTCCGATGGCGTTGGAGATGCGCAACTCTTTTCCGGCGTCATCGAGGAGCATAATGGAGCCAACCCTTGCCCCGATCACCTTGGTTGCCAGCCCAATTATGGTGCCCAGAAGCTGCTCTAAATCTATGGTTGAAGCCATTACCACTGCCGCTTGATGTAAAGCATTCAGATCCGAAATTCGAGCCTTCAGCTGGCGATTCTTCTCCTTCCACAACGCCAGAACCTGCCTCTGGGAGAGCTCCTCTTTCCGCCTTTTGATGGCGGAGTTGACGGAGTCAAGCAGTTCCTGAGATTCAATGGGCTTGGTGAGATAATCAAAGGCTCCCTGATTTATTGCCGCCTTCGCAGATTCTAAAGAACCGTATCCGGTTATCAGGATGACCATCAGGTGGGGGTCAAAGCTCTTAGCCTCCTTGAGAAGTCTTAGACCATCAAATTGAGGCATCTTTATGTCAGAAAGGAGCAAGTCGTAGCCTCCCCGCTTCAGCATCTTCAGAGCGCTGTCGCCTTTCCGGGAGGTCTCCACCGCATACCCCTTGACGCCCAAGAGAGCCTTGAGACTAAGACAGATCTTCTCCTCGTCATCGACAACGAGGATTTTTCCTTTCCTCTCCTCAGAGATTTGCTTTGAGTTGCTCATCTTTCATCATTGGCGATTCGACTCTCCAGGTGCCGCCTCCTATTTTCCCAACCAAGAGGGGCAGTTGTGTCATATTCTTCACGTTCGGCCAACAAAGACTCGTCCGCGACTGGAGATTTCCGTATATATACAACGTGAACAGCTTGTGAGGTTAGGCCGACTCGAAACGGGACCGTCATCTTCCTTGCTTGGCGAATGCGCTTCACATATCTTAATCGGTAAGAAGCGAGAGTTCGTTAAGAGCTTATAGGAAAAGCGCAAGTTTCCGGCAGCTTCGTGTGATGTTGAAGGTCTCAATAGCCATGCTTGTCCTCGCGTTCGCCTCTTTGGCCTTATGCTCGCTTTTGGAGTGCGGAGGTGGTCTGAGTGATCGGGGGGTTCAGGGGCTCTTTGAGGGCCTCGTAGCGGGAGAAGATCTCTACCCGTATCGGATGCGGTTGACGGAGAATCTCATTGCCGATAGCTGCCCAGTTTTCGCCCAGGGCGGGAAAAGGATCGTCTATGCTGCCGAAATGGAAATGGAGATGGAAGACAACGGCCTCTTCAGAAAGAGAAAAACCCTGTGCAGTCAGCTTTTCGTGCTCGACTTAGAAACTGGGGAGAAAAGGAGGCTTTCCCAAAAGGGATGCTTTGACCAATTTCCGAAACCCTCCTGGAGTGGCGATAAGGTGACCTTTCAGAGCCAGAAGGAGAACACTGACTCTCCTGCGGAACTGTTTTGCATCGATTTGGCCTCTGAGAGAAGATACGGCCTGGCCAACTACCCCGTTTCTGGAACAACCCCTGCCTTCAGTCCCGGGGATTCCATCTGCGTTTTCATTTCGGGCTGGGAGGGGATCTGTTTGTTAGACTTGCCGAGCGGGAGAAAAAGAAGTATTTACTATCGATCCGGCTTATTCCGCTGGAGGAGGTTGCCGGTGTTGCCGGATATGCCCTCCTTCTCTCCCGACGGGCGAAAAATCGTCTTCGAGTCGGGATTGACGAGGAAGTGCATATTCATAATGAATTCCGATGGCCGCAACATCAAGCTCTTGACCCCCCACGGGGAGAACTGTTTTCACCCGACCTTCTCCCCGGAGGGGGAAGGAGTGCTCTTTGTCTCGGATTATGATGGTAATGATAATCTCTATCTTGTGGGCCTGTCCGACATGAACCTGACGCAGATAACGTTCGATGATAGCGACAAAGCTTACCCCTCCTTTTCTCCGAACGGTGGTAAAATCGTCTTCTCCTCCAAGCCGAAGGAGTCTGACGACTACTACTACGACATATTCATTATCTCTAAAGAGCCGCTGAACCTCTTTCCAGCGATGGAGGATTTCCAAGCTTCTGCCGAGAAACAAGCAAACCTGAAGAGC
>JBHIBM010000111.1:0-6446 GCA_046759085.1 Candidatus Zixiibacteriota bacterium | reverse complement strand
GTCGTCCGCGATGCGGACCTGTCGCCCCCGGGTGATAGCGCCTCGAACGTCACCGTTACCATCCAGTATCCCAACGGGTCCGGCTCGACCACCAGCTCTTCGACTTCACCGAATGCGGGAGGCGAGTTCTCCTTTCTGAACTCGATCCCGATCGGACTGCATCTTCTCGAGGCAACGGCCAGCGGTGTTGCGGATACGGTCGTTAAGTATGTTGCCGTCTACCCGGGTAGAGATCCTGTCACCGAAGTGCGCTTCCCGGGCAATCCGTGGCGCGGGTCGGTGGGGACCCTGGCCTATGTGTCCGGCACGGGCGAGACAGCTGGCAAGGACGACGAGAACATCCGGTTCGAGATCGAGAATCTGTCGTCGGTAGGCATGGTCAAGATAACGTGGCTGAAGGCGACCTACACGAGCACCCCGCAGGCCTATTATGAGCAGGTCAAATGGGACGGAAACAAAGTCTTCGACGGCAACGACCCCCCCAAAGCTTCCGAGGAGGTGGTAAACTTCAGCAGCGCCCAGTACGTAGTCCCGAACGACACGGTGAGAGTCGAACTCAAGAAGTTTAAGGACAACCCCGCAGGGGGCGGCTTAAAGGTGGACATGAGGGGCGTAACGTTTACGATACAGCTATCTAACGGCACTTCTTTCACCTTCACGACTCCATTGTAACGCTATGAGAATGCATCGGCCCCAGCCTGGATTCACCCTCATCGAAGCAATCCTCGTCATTGTTATCATCGGGATTATGGCCACCGTGGCCCTAAGATCGCTCCAGCCCGCAGTCGGACAGGCCAGAGTCGAAGCCACCACGCAGGAGATGGACCTGTTAGCGGAGGCGATAGCGGGCGACGAAAGCCTGGTCGAGGGGGGGATACGGGTGGACTTCGGCTACGTCGGAGACGTGGGAGCCCTGCCGCCCAACCTTGATGCCCTGGTGACCAACCCGGGCGGCTATTCGACCTGGGACGGACCGTATATCCGAAGTGCATTCACCGAGGACGCCGACGATTTCAAGGAGGACGCCTGGGGGAACTCCTACACTTACACCGGCGGAGTCACAATCACTTCCAGCGGCGGGGGATCCACGATCACCAAGCAGTTTGCTGAGAACGCATCCGATTTGACTTCCAACACCGTGACCGGAAACGTGTGCGATGGGTTGGGAGCCGGCCCGGGATCAGACGATACCCTTGTTACCGTAACAATCTTTTATCCGGATGGCAGCGGAGAGGTGACCTCATCATCTACCAATCCTTCAGCCGCCGGAGCCTTCTCATTCACCAGCTCCATCACCATCGGGAATCACCTGCTCAGGGCCGTTTACAGCACCACTGACGATACCACGTCCATGTATGTGTCGGTTACACCGGGAGTGACCACTTACTGCGAACTGCGTTTCGCCGGGAGCATCTGGTAAGGGGTGGGATAAGAGAGCCGATAATTCCCTATGACGGACCTCGATCGCCCATCAGGTGAGGGAATGAGAACAACCGATACCGCTGTGGTGATAGATACCCCCTTGGATTCGATCCAGAGCCAAGGCCCGCAAGAGCCCGATACCCTGTTTACCTTTCACGAGCCCAAAGAAGTCTCACCTCTTACGAAAAAGATATTATGCCTCGATTTGACCGGCGATTGCTTCAAATTCAGTATTTTCCACAAATCCGGGAAGTCGGTCAGATGGCTGATGGCAGGAAGGATCCCGGACGTGGAAGTCGACCCCGCCTCAGTCGAAGAAACGGTATCCAGGGGGATAGAGAAATTATCATTGGATATTAGCCCAAAGAGTGCGAAGGTATTGGTGATTATTCCGGGTTCGGATTTCTTTCTGCGCCGGATTGAAGTGCCCACTTTGAAAGGAAATGATTTCCTGGAGGCGGTCACATGGGAGTGCTCAAAGCAGGTGCCGTATTCAATAGAGGTGGCCTACGTTAACATCCAAAACGTCGAGAGAGTTGAAAACAGGCTCGTGATCCACACCGGAATTATCGTAAAGGAACACGTAGATGCTTTTGCTTTTTTGGGCGAGAGGCTTTTGGGAGTGGTCCCTTCTCCACTATGTTTATATGGCAGTATGAGGGATCTGACAACTCCCCGGGATATCACCAATATCCTTATCAGCTGGGGTGAATCGGAAGGGGTGATAGCTTTTGCCCATAGTGGACAGTTTGAATTTTGCAAGTGCTTCGGTATCGAGGGCCTGGTGAAGGATAAACGGCTGCTTGATCCTGCAGAGGTTTTGGATCGGGCGGAACGTAACCTGCGCAACAGTCTTGATTTCTATAATGCTCATTTTCGTGGTCGACGACTTGGCGAAATCAAGGTGCACGGTCCCGGAAGTGAGGCATTACTTGAGGAGCTGTCAAAGGCGGTGGGCGCCGGGGTTGGCCGCCAAAATCCCTACGCCGATCTAATTCCTGATCCAGAAGTGTCATCGAGCTTGTGGGAGGATTGTGAGAACGATTATATCCTCTGCTCCGGAGCGGTGAAGCTTAAACCCGAAAGCTATTTTTTGCCCGTTTCCGTAAAGCAACTCTTAAGCTTTAAGAAGATAAAATCGATATCCAGGGCATTATCTCTCTCAGCAATAATAGCCTTGCTGCTCCTCGCCGGGGCTTTATGGGCTGAGCATGCCTATCGGGCCCAGATGATTAACTTAATTGGACAGGAAATCACAGAGATGGAGAGTTCACCGGGATCTGTTAACGCCCTTTCGCTGAAAGAAGAATTGGATGCCAAATTGAGCCTTAAGTTGAAAATGCGACCCTCCCGACCGTGGGCGGCAAACGTACTGAAAGGTGTCAGCGTTTCGGTTCCGCCTGAGATTTCGTTCAAAAACATGGATTTGAAAAAGAAACCGTTCAGTAACGACACCGCGGATGTACGAATAGAGGGGTTTTATTATGGCAATATAGAGGGCACCGAGGCGTGTTTAGCAAAACTGGTCGAAAACCTCAGGAATTGTATCGGATTCGAGCAGGAAAGGCTGAACCGGATGTCTGAAAGACTCGAAGGAGATAACAAGCACTCGAATTTTGCACTAACTGGCCAGATTGGGTTGGATTGATGGACCGCAGATCACTTCTCAAGGCAGTTTGGTTGCCGGGCTTTCTGTTATCAATGATACTGGGCATATTATTCTTCAGAAATCATCATCTTGACCAGCTTGATGCGACCATTGCTTCAGATAGCATGAGATTAGATAGCAGGCGGACGTTGTTGGCTTCTATTGGAGAGTTGCGGAAAGAACTAACGGCTGTTTCCCGGAGTATGGAGAGGGATTACAAACAGCTATTTGAGTTAGCCAAAGCTGAATCTATGGTTGAAATAATCAACAATATGGCCGCCTATTATGGGATTGAAATGATAGATTTCAAATTCCAAATACCGGAGTATGTTGAAAAGAGACTCCAAGCTGACAAAACTATCCCCTATCTGATTCAGTTTGAGGCGAAATTTAAGGGGGATTATGTCCCCGTCGGCAAATTCATTGAATCGTTGGAGAAGAGCATATTTCTTGACGAAATTAATAGTATCAGGTTAGTGGCGAATAAGGCTGGCGGGAATGAAGTTATAAGCGATATTAGAGGAGTGGTCAGATTCATCTAAAAATCAAGGCAGGAGATATTTGACCGGGGTGAACTGAGAAAACAGATTGAGAAAATACATTGTGTACACATTGTTCATATTTTCGGCCGCTTACGGAATCCATTTCCATTTTCTGAGTGGTCATAATGAGCCCCAGACTGTTGCCGGGGAGACCTCCCAGGTTCAGAAGAGTGAAGTCAACCTCTCCCAAGCGGAGGTCAAAAAGGTCAACCGCAAGGATTATAGATGGGGACGTAATCCCTTCAAATCCTTCGAGGCCCCAAAAAGGGCTAGCTTTGGACTCACAGGTATTTCATTTAACGATAACGGTCTCAGCTATGCAGTTGTCAACAACCGGGTGGTACAAACTGGTGATGAGATCGCTGGTTGGATTGTCACCTCCATAAGACCGGGTTATGTCCTGCTTACTAAGAAAGGTGTCGTTGAAAAACTGGCACTGGGAGATGAGCTTTGAATAGGATATTTTTGGCGTTTTTGTCTCTCTTCATGTTGGCATCTGAGGCCTTGGGGGGGGATTATCAGATTGAAGAGGTAAAGATCACCCATTTTTATGATTCCAACATTACTCGTGTTACCCTGACCGGCCCAGGTCCGTTGGAATATTCGAACTTCGAAATGGTTGATCCTTCCAGACTGGTTTTCAATATTCCCAATGCCGCCATGCCCGATGCGCCGCTCGCTTTGCAGTACTGGCCCCCGGTAAGACGGATTAGTTTTCAGCACCTGATTGACCCCCAGCGGGGAATTAGCATGATCATCGAATACGAACCAGGAGCCTCGTATAAAATTATAGGAGTAAGTAACGGTATTGAGATATCATTTATCAACCCTCCCAAGCCCGATAGCCTCCCTCAGAAATCTGTGACACAACCCCGTTGGTTAAAGGAAAAAATTAATCTGGTCTTAGAGAATGGAGAGATCTCAACCGCCTTAAATTTGCTCTCTCGTAAGGCCGGCTTTAATCTGGTGGTTTCAGATTTGAGTGAAAAGGCGCTGTGGGTGAATCTCAGCAATGTCACAGTGGAGGAGGCTTTGGAAGCCATTTTGATGGCCACCGGAAATGCTTATTATACTTTCGGAGATGTCGTTGTGGTGATGCGACAAGAGCTGGAAGAATCGCGGCGTGAGTTTGAAACCCGGGTTTATGAGTTGAAATATGCTGATGCCTCTAAGCTCGCGGAGAGTTTGCAGGGACTGCTTTCACCAAATGCAAGGATCAAAATCCTTAATCCGATCTCGTCCGAGCCGGTGCGTTACGTGCTGGTCTCAGACCGTCCGGAAAATCATCAACTTGTTGAGGATATAATTTCCAACGTCGATGTACCACCCAAACAGATCGCCATTTCGGTGAAGTTTATTGAAACCAATATTTCAGGTGAGGATAAACTCGGCATTGATTGGAATAAAATGGTGGAGACCAAATTAACTGGAGCGATTCCCCCAACGGGAGGAACTGAGGCCCCGGCATTTGGGAATCTATCGGCCTATTCATCGTGGCCGCCCGATAAGAATTCATTCACCCTGGGAACACTTACCATCTCAGAGGCAACCGCGGTGTTGAATTACCTCCAAAGAGAGGGTAAAAGCAGGCTCTTGTCCGACCCCACGGTCACAACCTCTGACGGAAAGGAAGCGAGAATCAGCGTCTCCACCAGCATCCCTATTCAGACCATTAATCGCTTCTCCGAAGGCGCCGTTATTCAGGACATAGTCACCTATGAATATCGGGAGGTAGGTATTTCATTGAATGTAACCCCGAGAGTGAACAAGGAAGGTCGAATCACATTGGTGTGCAAGCCAACCGTCGAAGAGATAACCGGTTGGGTCGGTCCGGAAAACAACCAGCAACCGATAACAACAAAAAGGTCGGTGGAGACCGAGGTGGTAGTGGCCGACGGTGCAACTCTGGTTATCGGCGGGCTGTACAAGGAAGCCAAGATTGAAAATGTATCTAAAGTCTGGCTACTGGGAAGCATTCCCATATTAGGACATCTGTTTAGACACAAGACGACCACCGACAGCAAAACTGACCTAATGATCTTTATTACCCCGCAGATTATTGACTGATAGCTTCCGAAGTTGCAGGCAGTACTAACCGGTCTAACTTCGTAATCCAACCTTGTCTTTTCTCCGGTGAGGTCATTTGTCTGGGCGCAACAGAGAGTATATCCGGGAGGAAGTGCTTGCTGAGATTCTGGGGGAACTAGTCGAAGCCGTCGTGACTGGCTGGGCAACGTCATGGAATACCACCTCAGACAAAGGCATAAGACTGTAGATGCCGAAAAGGGAAGATTTAAAGCTCGTGCGTCTCGGATACGCAGTTTGATGGACAAAGCCTATGCGGATAAGCTAGAAGGGAAAATCCCTGAGGATTACTGGGCTATAAAGTCCCGGGAATGGAGAAAGGAGCTTTCCCGGGTGAACTGAAAGGTAGAGCAGCTGGAAGCCGATATCCCTGAGAACTACGAATTGGGCCGCAAAGCTATCGAACTCGCGAATCGTGCTTATTCACTTTACGTTAGGCGGATCCTGCAGAACAACGCAGGTTACCGAACACGTTGCTTTCGAACTGCACCATCTACAACGGAACTCTTTGCCCCACATATAGAAAGCCCTTCGATATACCGGCAAAAGGGTGGTCAATGACCGGAAAACTGGGAGACAGGGATTCGAACCCCGATTCCACGGTCCAGAGCCGCGTGCCCTACCATTGGACGATCTCCCAGTGTAATCTGATCATCGAACAGTCCGACCAGTTGCTGAGTCGCTTGTCGATAACCAAAGTCGAATATACGAGCTGAAGGCAGCTTGTCAAGTCGAATTGTGGGAGTCTG
>JBHIBM010000110.1:0-6482 GCA_046759085.1 Candidatus Zixiibacteriota bacterium | reverse complement strand
AAAAATGTTGACAAGGTCAGAAAGTTTCCCTATTTTTCTACCGAAAATAGAGTTAGACCAACTGGAACTTTTTGTGTCCAAAGTCGTTAGACAGGTGAAGGACGGAGGGTTGGAACTAATGAAGATGAAAAGCTTCGCGCTGCTTGCCCTTTTAGCTTTTCTTGCAAGCCTCTCTACTATTAGCACCGCGCAGACGACTCCCCCGGAGTTGAAAGGGGATGAAGCTTCGCTGCAACTTCAGAAGCCGAGTCTGTCCTTGAGCCTCTTAGACCCCAGCCGACTGAAGATGTCGCACAGCTATAGCCTCTCCTTTGTGACTGGCGGCGGACGTTCGCAGACCATCGGACTCTATATGAACTCCATTGAATATCAAATCTCGCGTCCCCTCACCCTCAGGCTCCACCTGGGTTACCTGCATCAGCCCACCGCCCTGTTCGGTAGGAGTCGTAGCTCCAACTTCGGTGGCACCTTCCTGCCGGGCTTTGAACTGGATTACCGCCCCTCAGAGAATTTCTTCTTCAAAATAAATATGTCTAGCTACACCTATCCCTATTACTACGGGATGTATCCCAGGGAGTTCGGGAAACGCTGACTTTTGGATGGAGGCAAATCAATCTCAATAGCAGAAAGGGGGCGAGCCTGCACCTGTTCTGTAGCTTATAAGATCTGAGAAGCACCCTGTTTGGCCGATATTCCTTTTGATCTGGAGTAATCTCCAGAGTTCGCCCTCCTCGATAGCAACAAGTTGGCACTAATCTTATTGAATTGTGAAATCCTGCGATAGCAATCAGCAATTCCCATCCGTCTGAACATCTATGACAAAGAGAAAAAGCCGGGTTCATTCCCAGGGGCGATCATCCAAGACCAAAAAGCGGAAAAGCCAAGCCGACGCTGGCAGACGGAGGTGGGATCTGTCCGGCTGGGCAATAATCATCCTTCTTGTGGTGGTGGCGGTCTTCTTCTATTCGTTCTACAGGAAGTCAGCTGTGGTCTCCGAGCAGGATCTCTCCCCACTGCCGCTGCGGGTTCAGATCTTGAACGGTTGCGGCGAGAGAGGGATAACGGAGCTAGTCGAGAAGAGGCTGGAGGCCGAAGCCGAAGGGGTCATCTATCACGTCGTCGACAGAGACAATGCGAAAAGCTTCGGTTTCCCCCAAACCTTGGTGGTGGACCGGACCGGCAACAAAGAGGCGGCCCTAAAGCTCGCAAGACTTCTGGGGGTGCAGGAGAAAAACATAGTTGCTCAAAAGCTAGCTGACAACCTCTACGATCTCGATTTCACCATCGTGGTCGGAGGCGATTTTGAGGAAATCGTTGAGCCCTGATGCGATTCTCATACGTTATCAAACGATGTCAATCGCTTTTGTCGGAAAGGAGGTGAGGGACTAAATACAACCTAAAAAAATTGCCCGTTTAGCTGGCAAGTTAGCCTTGGAGAAAAAGGCCGGGGAGGTCAAAATCTTAGACCTTCGGAAACTCACCGACGTTGCCGACTATTTCGTCATCTGTTCCGGCGAGGTCGATGTCCAAATCAAAAGCATTGCCGATAATATTTCTGAGGGACTGAAAAAAAATGGCGTCAAACTCTGGCACCTGGAGGGGTATTCGGCATTGACCTGGGTCTTGCTGGACTACGTCACCGTGGTGGTACATATCTTCAAAGAGGAAACGCGTAAATACTACAGTCTGGAGAAACTCTGGGGGGATGCACCAGTGGAGGAGATGGAAGACTAACTCTCACGTTCCAGAGCAAAAAGGAGTTTGAGGAATCCTTCAACCCTGCGAACAGACAAAGATCTAATCAGGCAAAACAACATAGATCCAAAATAACCGTTTGAAGTTTTGAGTTTTCATTCTATAAAATCTAACCTTTCACGGGGAGAACTCCCCTTTCAAGGAGTGAGACATGGATATTGTCGAACTTAAAAGCAAAACCATTGCGGAGCTTCTGGACCTAGCCGAGGGACTAAGTGTCCCCAGCTGCAGTGGGCTTCGCAAACAGGAACTCATCTTCAAGATCCTGGAAGCCAAGACCGAAAAGGACGGTCTGATTTTCGCCGAAGGGGTTCTGGAGGTCTTGGAGGAGGGATACGGCTTTCTGCGCAGTCCCGACTACAACTATCTGCCGGGGCCGGATGACATCTACGTCTCCCCCTCCCAGATTAAGAGGTTCGATCTCAAAACCGGCGACACCGTTTCCGGGCAGGTGCGACCGCCTAAAGACACCGAGAGATACTTCGCCCTCTTGAAGATCGAGGCCGTCAATTACGAGAATCCGGAGATCGCCAAGCACAAGACCCTATTCGACAACGTGACGCCCCTTTATCCCAACGAGAAGATAAAGCTGGAGGTGGACCCCAAGGATCTGGCGACCCGGATAATGGACATCTTGACCCCCATCGGCAAGGGGCAGAGAGGTCTGATCACCAGCCCCCCTAAGGCTGGAAAGACCATCCTCCTTCAGAAGACCGCCAACAGCGTCACCAGGAACTCTCCGGACATCAAGCTGATCGTCCTTCTGATCGACGAAAGGCCAGAGGAGGTCACCGACATGGAACGCTCGGTGCAGGGGGAGGTCATCTCTTCCACTTTCGATGAGCCCGCGGAAAGGCACGTTCAGGTGGCGGAGATGGTGATCGAGAAAGCCAAACGTCTGGTGGAACACAAAAAGCACGTCGTGATTCTCCTGGATTCCATCACCCGTCTGGCTCGGGCCTACAATGCGGTTGTGCCTCACTCCGGCAAAATCCTTTCCGGAGGTGTCGATTCCAACGCCCTGCACAAGCCTAAGAGGTTCTTCGGGGCGGCTCGAAATGTCGAGGAGGGAGGCAGCCTCACCGTGATTGCCACCGCTTTAATTGAGACCGGCAGCAGGATGGACGAGGTCATCTTCGAGGAATTCAAGGGAACCGGCAATATGGAGCTGGTCTTAGATAGGCGTCTATCCGACCGCAGGGTCTTTCCGGCGATAGACATCAACCGCTCTGGCACCAGGAAAGAGGAGCTGCTTTTAGCACCGGAGGAGCTCAATCGGATCTGGATCTTAAGGAAGCTTTTAGCTGAGATGAACCCCGTCGATGCCATGGAGTTTCTCCTGGATAAGATGAGAAGCACCAAATCCAACGCCCGCTTCTTGGAATCGATGAACGGATAAGGCACACTATCCCCCCTGATTCTGCCTCCGCTTTGAGAATAAAATCCAGGCTATGTCGGGTTTGGAGTAGAAAACCTCCCGGTCATCTACTTGAGCAAAGTCACTCTCTTGATATCTGAAGAATCTCCTGCTCTCAGCCTCAGAAAATAAATACCAGAAGTGAAGCCCTCTGGTCTCCAGATGAGACTCTTGTTGCCAGCTTCTTGACGAGTCTCCAGAATGGTATCTAGTTTCTGTCCCAGAAGATTGTAAAGCTCTAGGCGCACCTCACAAGGGGTGGGCAGCTGATAGTTGATGTTGGTGGCTTCATTGAAGGGATTAGGGTGGCAGGCGATGATTCGAAAGCTCTCCGGCACCTCGATTTTCGCTTCCTCTACGATGGTGGGAATCTGCAGCTCATAATGGTAGTTGCTGGTATTATATTGGTCGTGGCCGTACTGACCCCATTCGACGGTCTCCGGATCGTAGGGAACGCCCATCTCGTATAGACCCAGAGAGATGTAGAATTCTCGCTGGTAATTCCTCTCCACGGTGGTAAAAAGAAACATATTCAAGCTGCCATCTCGGTCGAAATCCCCCAAGGCCGGGCAAGTATAGTTCGTGGAATAAGTCCTCCAGGGATATCCGTCAACATAGTCACCATCATACCGATAAGCCCACAGGTAGGCGTATGTCTCCTCCGGGTCAGGGTGATAACCATGTTCATTGAAAATGACGTCCGGATACTCATCACCATCAATATCCGCGATAAGCGGATCCGAATTACTGCTAATTGGCCAGCCCATGAATCTCCTCTCCTGCGGCCAACCCGGGAGTGGATTGCCTTGATTATCCAAAAGATATACGTAACCGCTGCTGCTGATCGCAACTTCCAGTTCGCCATCCCTGTTGACATCTCCAGGGACCGCAGGGGTATATATTCCCGCCTCATCACGGAACGGCCAACCCGGCAAGAGCTCTCCGTCCTTGTCGTAAATCGCAACGAAGCCATCACCACTCTTTGAGAAATCCATTCCGGTCATAAGAATGTCCAAGAAACCGTTCCCATCAATATCTGCCAGGCAGGGATGAACAAAATCAGCGAAGAACAGACGGGGGTCAAAAATGCTAAAGGGGAAAGAGGGCAGTAGTTCTCCCTCATAATTCCAAGCAAAAATGTAGTCTGCATTAGCATTAATTACGTCCAGGTTCCCATCGTTGTCCAAGTCGCCGACGGCTCCGTTCCCCAGGTTGAATCCCCAGTAGTAGTCGTCAATGTAAACCGGCCAGCCATCTTTTACAAAACCATTGCCATCGAATACCATGGCAATATGCTCCGTCTGAGAGAAAATAACTATGTCCAGAAATCCGTCATTCTCGAGGTCCGCAACGATAGGTATAGACGGATACTTCATAGGTAATCTAACCGGAAAACCCTCCTTGACATTGCCATCATCTTCAATTACGCGTAACTCTCCCCACCTTTCATATGGAGGCTGCCGTTCCCAATGATGACTACCCGTAACCACCTCCAGACGACCATCATTGTCAACGTCACCTACCGCTAACGTTTGCGTCTCAAAATTGCCCGATATGTATGGCCAGCCAGACAAGTATTCTCCATTAACAACAAAAACCCCGGTTCCAAAGTCGTCGCCGGCCAGATTTGAAACCAAACAGTATTGACCGCCCAGTTCAAAACCCCCATAAGTTGGTCCCCCGAGAAAAAGACCTGTATCTTTCCTGTATTCAACCGGCCATCCTGGCATCAGTTCAGGAATTGGCGCAAACGCATTCCGGCACCATAAGATCATTGCTATCACCAACAATTCAAAAATTCGTCTGTTCATTGCCTTCTCCCCCTGGGTACAGATTGGCTTGTTAGGCAGAACGAAGAAATAATCCCCGTGCCCTTTCAATAATGGGTGACTAAGGTCTCTCTCGACCTAGGCCCTATCATCGATGCTGGCAAGTGACACGCTCGGCACCGCTATCTTAAGAATAAGAATTCTGCACATATTGTCAAGGCACTTTAGACCTTTTTGGAGCTCTTTTCACATGGAAAAAAAGCAACTGTAATTCGATTTTTTCGTCAAAGATTCCCGGTGTATTCATTATATTATTCTCTGCATCTATAAGAGAATCAGACCTTCAACCTTAAGATAATGGAGTCTGACAATGAAAAACACTTTACTCTACGGAGTTGTCCTGGCGGCACTTCTCTTGGTGGGCACCAGTTCTGCCTCAGTGGGGATTCTGCCGAATGGTAGCCACTACCTTTCCGACCGAGTGGTCGTCAAGTTGAATCCAGATGTTCCGAAGCCGCTCTTACAAAAAACCCCCGAGGGGAAGCTCACCTGTAATCTTGGGAGTCTGAATCCCTTGATCGAGGAGCTCGGGATAGTTTCCATCGAACCCTTTTACAAGGGAAAACTAAAGAAGGAACCGCTCCGCAGATTAGTCTCACGCCTGTTCATCGTCCGTTTGGACAACCCCGGCGCGGTTGAGGTTTTACCTCATCTTCGGAAGTTACCAGAGCTGGAACTGGCCGAGCTGCAGATTCTGCCGAAACCCCTCTACACCCCCAATGACCCCTACATTGGACAACAGTGGTATTTGGAGAAGATACGCTGCTTTGAAGCCTGGGACATTATAAGAGGCGACACCACCAGGATCGCCAAGGTAGGGATAGTGGACAGCGGCGTCAACTGGGAACACCCTGACTTAGAGCCCAACCTGTGGATAAACGGGCCCGAGGATATAAACCACAACGGCCGCTTTGACAATTACCCCGAATGGCAGGGCGGCGACCTCAACTACATCGACGAAGACGGAAACGGATTTGAAGATGACGTCATCGGATACGATTTAGCAATGGACGACCCTGACCCTAGAGAGGGATACATAGTGCACGGCACCGGTGTTGCGGGTGTGGCCTCAGCGGCCACCGACAACTCCACTGGCATCGCTGGAGTCGCTTTCTCCGGTGCTGTTATGTGCGTTAAGACCGCCGAGGACCAAGGAGGCTTTCTGGTTGCCGCGTATGAGGGAATAGTCTACGCCGCCGACAACGACGCCGACGTCATCAACTGCAGCTGGGGAAGCCACGACTACTCTTATGCGGAACAGCAGATAATCACTGCCGCCTACGAGTCCGGTTCGCTGATTGTCGCTTCTGCGGGTGCCTTCGGCTCCTCTCAGCCAATGTACCCCGCAGCTTATGAGCACGTCATGGCAGTCACCGCCACGGACGACCGGGACCGCAAGACTTCTTTTGCTAACTACGGCGACTGGATCGACATCTGCGCTCCGGGAGTCAATATCTACACCACCTGGGGTGAGAACTGGT
>JBHIBM010000109.1:0-6536 GCA_046759085.1 Candidatus Zixiibacteriota bacterium | reverse complement strand
GATCTTTCTTTCCTACGGGGAGGAGCGCCATTCGCGGCGAATCGCAAAGAACATCGTGAGGCGGCGAGGTCGCTCACCGCTTAAGACAACTTTCGACCTTCGGGATGCGGTCCTGGAGGTGATTCCCAAGAATCTCGCCGTCAAGACTCTCTCGAGGGTGTTCCAGGCTTTGCGTTTGTATATCAATCGGGATCTGGAAGAATTGAGAGTCGCACTAGAGGTTGCAGTCAGATTTCTGAAACCTGGCGGTCGCGTCGTGGTCGTAACTTACCAGTCCAAGGAGGATCAGGTTGTAAAGGAGCTGTTCAGGAAGTTTTCGGGGAGGTGCGTCTGTCCACCCGGGATGCCAGAATGTCGCTGTGGCAAGGTCAAGCTCTTGAAAGTGCTGACCCGAAAGGCGGTGACCCCCTCCCCGGAAGAGATAAAACTCAATCCCAGCGCCAGAAGCGCCAGGTTGCGGGCCGCCGAGAGGATAATTCCCCGATGAAGGGAAAACTGGTTCTACTCGCTTTTATAGCCCTGGCCTCCTCCGGAATCCATCTGTGGCAGAGGATGGAGGTCGACAGCCTGCTTGGGGAAATAGAGGACCGAAGAGAAAAACTCTCCGTGGTGAGACAGGAGGGAAGCAGAATCCGTTACGAGCTGGCTCACCTGACCTCCCTGCCGGAGATCGAAAAGAAGATAAGGCTGTGGAAGTTGAATTTGGAATTTCCGGGGGTGGGCGAGGTCATCTACTGCCCGGACCCGGTCGCGGCCAGTGAGCTCTCCTCCAATAAGGGCTTGAGAGGCTTGGTGGGCAACATAGTGGAGAAAGGTAAGTCGATCATCTTTTCCAGGGAAACCCTGGAGGCGGAGATGATCCCGAAGGATTCACTCTGGTAGAAGCAGGGATTTATGAATAGCTCGGCGTTGAAGAGACTTAAGTTTTTGCTGGTGATCGGACTTGGAGCTTGGGTTATCATCTGGGGAAGGCTCTTCTACGTTCAAGTCTTCAGCCACCAGAGGGCTTTAGAGATTCTTGCCGACCAGCATAAGTTCCTCCTGGAGCTGTCCGGCAAAAGAGGCAAGATCTACGATCGGAATCTGATACCGTTGGCGTGTGGAGTGAATGCCCTTTCGCTGTATGCCGTCCCCGACTCGGTGAGAAATCGAAGATATCTGTCCAGGGTTTTAGCTGAAGTTGTTGGCACAAACCCCGATACCCTTTTGGCCTCTCTGAGCGCGGGCAAGAGATTCGTCTGGATAAAGAGGAAGGTCAACCCGGATCAGTTGGTGGAATTCAAGAAGTGGGATCTCAAGGGAGCATATTTGGTGGCGGAGGAACGGAGACATTATCCCAAAGGTAAGCTGGGGAGGAGCTTTTTGGGTTACACCGACATCGATAACGTAGGGATAGCAGGGCTGGAGAAAAACTACGACTCCCTGCTCAGGCCGAAAACTGTGGAGGTTCCCTTTCTCCGTGATGCCCGGGGAGGACTGCGCCCTCTCAAGTACAAGACTGAGGACGGAAGTACAGACGGCATGAACCTCATACTCACAATTGACATCCGACTTCAGGAGATAGTGGAGACGGAGCTGAGGCGCGCAGTGGGTTCCTCCGGTGCCCTCTCCGGCACAGCGATATTCATGGACCCCTTCAGTGGAGAGATATTGGCTTTCGCCAACTACATCGACGGACGAGACTGGAGCGCTTACAACAAGGCGATCGTCGACTGCTTGGAGCCGGGAAGCACCCTCAAGCTCCTCACCTTTGCCTCGGCCTTAGAGCATGGGGTCTTCAAGCCGGAGGAGGTGATTCACGGGGAGTGGGGGGAGTGCCAGTTTCCTGGAATTGTGGTTCACGACCACGAGCCATTCGGTCCTTTGACATTCCGCCGCGCCTTTGAAGTCTCCTCCAACGTCATCTCCGCGAAGATCGCCCGGGAGGTTGGTTGGGACAAATTCTGCGAGACCCTTCAGAGCTTCGGAATCGGGGAGAAAACCGGTGTCGATTTGCCCGACGAGACCAGAGGAGTTATCCCGCGGTTCGACCAGTCTAACGAGGTGACCTTGACCACCATGGCTTTCGGGCAGGGGATCGCCATCACGGCTTTGAGACTGCTCTGTTGTTATGCGGTGGTTGCCAACGGTGGCTTTGCGGTCTCCCCCAGCATAGTCAAAAAGGTTCTCAATTCTGAAGGGCAGGTTCTTCCCGCCCGAGGAGGCAAACGACCCCAACAGGTCTGCAGCAAAAGGGTTCTCAGTCGTGCGACGGTCTCCACACTGGTGGAATTCATGGAGGGAGTTGTCGACAGCGGAACCGCCCTTCAGGCTCGAATGTATAACCTCAAGGTGGCGGGGAAAACTGGAACCGCAGAAAAACCCCTGGAGGAGGAGAGGGGTTACAAACCGGGGGCTTATGTTGCCTCCTTCGTCGGCTTTCTCCCCTCTGAGGAGCCACGTCTTTTGGGATTGGTGATTCTGGATGAGCCTCAGGGTCAGCATTACGGTGGGCAGGTTGCGGCCCCGGTCTTCAGAAGGATCGTGGAGAAAGCACTGGTTTTGCCCGGCTACGAAATTGAGAGGAACGGAAAGGGAAGTTCCATCAAGTCTCTGACGGAGAGAAGGTCGAAACCTTCTCCCGGGCCCCTCTCTGAAGAGGAACGCTACACCCTCGAAATCGGTCAGACTCCCGATTTCGAGAATCCGTGAATAAGGCTTCGCTCCCACTCTTTGCAGAGCCTCTCGGGAGCGATCAGGCAGGCAAGGAATTTGAAATCGACTTTGACCAGACCTGATTTGAGAACAACCGCCCTCTTGAAAGATTTGCTCCCCTCCTTGAGAGAGGCGAAGGTTTCCGGAAACAGAGATCTGGAGATCACCGGGATAGAATACGACTCCCGCAGGGTCACACCGGGAAACCTCTTCGTCGCCATCAAAGGAGAGAAGACTGACGGTCACCTTTACATTCCTCAGGCCTTAAAGAGGGGAGCCCTTGCGGTCGTCTGTCAACTGCCGAGAGACTCACTTCCAGGAGAAGAGGGGGGGACCTCCGCTCTGGGAGGTGTCGCCCATATTCTGGTTCCCGACACTCGTGAAGCTCTGGCGGTGCTCTCGGCGGCGTTTTACAATCATCCCCAGAAGGATCTGGAGGTTTTCGGGATAACCGGAACTAACGGGAAAACGACCACCGCCTTTCTGCTGAAAAGCATACTGGAGGGTGCAGGGGAGAGGGTGGGGCTTTTGACTACCGTTGGATATTCCTGGGGCGAGGAGAGCATGGTCGCCACTCACACTACCCCGGAATCTAAGGATCTCCAGGAGATTCTCTGGAAGATGAAGGGGGCGGGAGTGACGAAAGTCGCGATGGAGGTTTCCTCTCATTCATTGGAAATGAAGAGGACCTGCGGGGTCGATTTCCGGGGTGCAGTTTTCACCAACCTCACTCAAGACCACCTGGATTTTCACAAGGACATGGACAGCTATTTCAAAGCCAAGCTGAAGCTGTTTGCGGGCTTGGATGCGGGCAGCTTTGCGGTGTTGAATTTCGACGACCCTCGTTTGGCGGAGATCATAGACGTTCTTGAAGCTCCTTATCTCACCTACGGACTGAAAGGGAGTTCGCAGATCTCCGCCTCCGAGGTTGAACTCTCCCACCGGGAACTAGATTCGTCCTTTCCACTCCGAAGTGGAAGGAAAGGGTGCATCTGCAGCTTCTCGGAGAGTTCAACGTATACAACGCCCTGGCGGCGGCCGCGGTGGCCTACAGCCTGGATTATCCCGGTGAGCAGATTACCTCCGGTCTTGGCTCCCTGAGGAACGTTCCCGGCAGAGCGGAGCGGGTCGATCGCGGTCAAGTTTTCACGGTCCTGGTTGACTACGCCCACACCCCGGAGGCTTTGAGAGGTATCATCAAGCTGGCCCGTTCAGTCTGCAAGAGGAGAATCATCACCGTCTTCGGCTGCGGCGGAGACCGTGACCGGGCGAAAAGACCTCTTATGGGTAAGATCGCTGCTGAGCTTTCGGATTTGACCATTGTCACCTCTGACAATCCCCGGAGCGAGGACCCGAAGAAGATCATAGCAGATATCCTGAAGGGAATCCCGGCAGGAAGAGAGGTTCTGAAAATTCCAGACCGGACGGAGGCCATAAGGGAAGGTCTCGGCCTCGCGAAGGAGGGAGACGGCGTCATCATCGCGGGAAAGGGACACGAAGATTATCAGCTCGTGGGCGGCGAGATCTTCAGATTTTCTGACAAGGAGATCGCCGAAGGTTTTCTAAGATAGAGAATCGCAGGAACCGGCAGTGGAAGCGGTCAGAACCGAAGATTTCATCAGGGCAGTCAAAGGCACCATCGCCAACTCCGGAGTGGCCGCGAGGGAGACAGTAGACAGCATCTCCATTGACTCTCGGACCGTGAGAGAGGGGGAGGTCTTTTTTGCCCTGCGGGGGGAGAGATTTGACGGCCACGACTTCATCCGGGAGGCGATCTCCAACGGGGCCTCGATGGTGGTGGCGAAAAGGGAGTGGTGGGACCAGAAGGGTTCCGGCTGCACTCACAGCCTCCCCTTTGTCATCGTGGATGACACCCTGAAAGCCTTGGGGGATTTCGCCAGATGCTATCGTGGCCTCTTCGACCTCAAGGTGGTAGGAATAACTGGAGCAAACGGGAAGACGACCGCTAAGGACATGACCGCCTCGGTTCTCTCGGAGAGGTTCAGAGTCAGAAAGTCGATCGGGAACTACAATAACCTTTTCGGTCTCCCGCTGTCGATTCTTCAAATTAGCGAAAGCGACCAGGTGGGGATCTTCGAGATGGGGATGAGCCGTCCCGGGGAGGTCGCCAGACTGACCCAGATCGGCCATCCCGACATCGGGGTGATCCTGAACGTGGGGCCGGTTCACCTTGAGTTCATGCAATCGGTACAGAAGGTGGCGGAGGCGAAATTCGAGATGCTCCAGAATCTCCCAGAGGGAGCATTAGCCCTCTTGAACGGAGACGACTCCTATTGCCTCGATATGATCAGCAGATGGAAGGGGAAGGCGATGACCTTCGGCGCCGCCGCCACTTGTGATTTCCGGGCACTGGAGGTTCACTCCAACTCCAGCGGCTATCCCTCCTTCACCTTCAACAATCTAGTGGAGCTGAAACTGTCGGTGTTAGGAGACTACAATATCCATAACGCCCTTGTGGCTTCCGCGGTCGGGACCCTTCTGGGACTCACGCCGGAGGAAATCAAAAGAGGCGTGGAGAGGTTCGGCGGCACCCCGATGCGGATGCAGAAGGTTTTGGTGGGGGGCCTGACTATCCTCGACGACTCCTACAACGCCAACCCCACCTCCATGAGAAATGCGCTGGAACTTCTGTCGCAAATGAAGACCAAAGGGAAGAAGGTGGCGGTCCTGGGAGATATGTTAGAGCTGGGAGAGAGGACTAAGGTGTACCATCAAGAGATTGGTCACCTGGCCGCCAAGTCCGGTCTGGATATCCTGATCACTGTCGGCGAACTGGGAGGTGAGATTGCTGCCTCCGCAGTCGGGGCTGAGCTGAGAGTGGAAAGATTCTCCCGGAAGGAGGAGGCGGTCGATTTTCTCCGCGGTGAATTGTCAGCGGGTGATATATTGCTGGTGAAGGCTTCAAGGGCCATAGGGCTGGAGGAGGTTGTGGAGAGAATCAAATCCGGGTTCGAGAAGAGAGATTAGAAGATGCTGTATCACCTGCTTGTTCCCCTGAGCGAATATATTTCCGGTTTCAATCTCTTCCGGTATATCACCTTCCGGACCGCCTATGCCACCGTGACGGCGATGCTCATAAGCTTCCTTCTGGGAAGGATGTTCATCCGCTTTCTGAAGAGAAACCAGGTCCAGGAGAAGATCCGCAGTGACGGTCCCAAGACCCACCTTCTGAAGGAGGGCACCCCCACCATGGGGGGGGTGCTGATTCTGGTTGCGATAGTAATCCCGACCCTCTTGTGGGCGGACTTGACCAACCGCTTCATTCATCTGATCCTGCTCTCCACCGTCTGGATGGGGCTGGTGGGTTTGATGGACGACTACCTCAAAGCGGTGAAGAAACAGCGGAAGGGGATGGTGGCGAGAAAGAAGTTCGCGGGGCAGGTGCTATTAGGATTGCTCCTGGGCGGGATTCTATATCTCTATCCTCCGGCAGCAAACTTCAACGCCTCCACGGAGCTGCCTTTCTTCAAAGACTACTACTTAGCGTTCGGTCTCCTCTACATACCCTTTGTCATTCTAGTGGTTACCGGAAGCTCCAACGCCGTGAACCTGACCGACGGGCTCGACGGTCTGGCGATCGGGCTGGTGGGGATATGTGCGATGGCGTTTGCGGCCATCTGTTACATCACCGGGCGAGTCGATTTCAGCGGCTATCTGATGGTGACCTACTTCGAGGGAGCCGGGGAGCTGACAGTTTACTGCGGAGCCCTTCTGGGGGCGGCTCTGGGCTTTTTGTGGTTCAATTCCCACCCGGCGCAGGTCTTCATGGGCGACACCGGAGCTTTATCGTTGGGCGCAGCCTTGGGGACTCTGGCGATACT
>JBHIBM010000108.1:0-6536 GCA_046759085.1 Candidatus Zixiibacteriota bacterium | reverse complement strand
GTGCGCTATCAGCGGGAGCTGCGGGATAAGATCGAAGCTTTGGACAGGATTTTAGTGCCGGCCGCCGACGGCTCCCAAATCCCCTTGATTCAGTTGGCGGAAATCCGTTACCTCCGCGGTCCCCAGGTAATAAAGAGCGAGGATACATTTCTGGTTGGATACGTCGTCTTCGACAAAAGATCCGGCTATGCGGAGGTGGAGGTGGTGGAGGAGTGCCAGAAGTATCTTGCGGACAAGATCGAAAGCGGGGAGCTTGTCATCCCTGGCGGGGTGAGCTACAAGTTTGCGGGCTCTTACGAGCACCAAGTGCGCTCGGAGAAGACCCTGATGATCGTAGTCCCCTTGAGCCTTCTGATTATCTTTCTGATTCTCTATCTCAACTTCCGCTCGGTATCGACTTCGCTTCTGGTGTTCACCGGCATAATCGTCGCCTGGTCGGGAGGCTTCATCCTCATCTGGCTCTATTCCCAGAGCTGGTTCTTCGACTTCTCCATCTTCGGGGTCAGCATGCGCCAGCTTTTTCAGATACACCCCATCAACTTAAGCGTTGCCGTCTGGGTGGGGTTTCTGGCGCTCTTTGGAATTGCCTCCGACAACGGGGTGCTGATGGGAACCTATCTGGAACAGATTTTCTCGAAGCGGCCGGTTAAATCCATCGCGGAAATTCGGGAGAATACAGTGTGGGCGGGAGTCCGCCGGGCCCGTCCGGCCTTGATGACCACCGCCACAACCATTCTGGCTCTCTTGGCGGTTCTGACCAGCAAGGGCCGCGGCGCCGACGTAATGGTACCGATGGCAATCCCAAGTTTCGGTGGGATGCTCATAGCTTTGATGTCGATCTATGTGGTGCCGGTCACCTACTGCCTGACTAAGGAATTGCAGTTCAAAGCCAGCTCCCGGAGGGGGCTTGAAATGACGTCCGCGGAAGATAGCAGATGAGGCCGCTCCGGAAACCCAAAGCTCACTCTCTGCCTGCAGTTGCCTCCCGGAAATCCCTTAAAGGAGAGCAATCGTAGTGCCGAGCGAGAGTTCAAATGTCATGGATCAGTGGTGAGACAGAAAAAGGAGGGAGCGAGGAAGATCTCTTATCTTCCTCACCATCCTTGGAGCCCTATGACGCGAAGTGTGGGGCCAACGAGACTCGATCTCATATCCTGTCTCTTTTGGAGATTGCCGTAATTAATGGAACTAAAATGAAAGCGCACAAACTCGAACTCCAGATGAGACCATAAGCCCCCCATAGAAGCTTTTCCGAGTCTGTAAGGTGAATTACAGTGAGATAATAGCTACGCTGTTGCAGTAGAAATCAGCAATTGCTATAAGCGGTTACGAAAAAGTAAGTTAAATGAAGAAGCTGGGAGACAGGGATTCGGAACCTCACATTCCTGCCAACTTCATACGGTTCAACCAATACGTCTAATTCATTGCTCAATCGAAAGTTAAGTTCAGTCAACTTCAGTTCAGTTCGGTTAAGTTGAGTTAAGTTCAGTGAAGTTAGCCGTTAGAAAATCGTTAGAAAGAAATTACCCTGAGACAGAGATTGCTTAAACCAACTTCGGCTACGAACCTCCCACCTAACCCAAGACGTGGGCTTCATTCTCAGAACGAAGAGCTTTTCCCTCAGAGTCAAAGGTGATCTACTCCTCGTGTGACTGGAGAGCGAGAGCTTACCAGCACGAGAGTCCCTCCTCACGCTTTCGCCGTATCTCAAACCTTACCTCACCAGCATCATCCTCCGGGTCTCGGTGTAATCCCCGGCGGTCCAAGTGTTGCGCGAAAGGCAGCAGAGAATTGAGATCTCCCTTTCGGAAGCCACGTTACCATCACTGATTTTCTAAAAGCAGGCATTGTGCCACAATCACGGTGGAAACCAACGGGGAGAGTTTAGCCGTCGAACCGTTCCTCCAAAGGTGTAGAGGAAGGTAAGCTCCCCCCTCGAGGATGCCCAGATGAAAGAAATTCATAGATTCAGCTCTCAACGTTCCGATATAATTTACAGCCTTGGGGATTCATTAATCTGGAGCTTTATGTTACCGATTTCATAACCATTAACTCCCAGAATTTCCGAGGCGGTCTAAAGCTGAAAAGCTCTCAGGGAGATCCAACTCTCCCACGAGGTTTTGTCGTTCTGAGCTACTTAGACTTTTTGAGGATGGTGGCGCAAACATGCAGGCTCTAGAGAATGGCGGCGGAGAGCATCACCACCGCCCTGAAACCATGGCTGCAAAATTAGGACAACTCTTGGTCTCCGACGGGGTCATCACCGAGAGCCAACTTGAGGAGGCTCTCAAACTCCAGCGGGAGAGAGACCAGAAGCTGAAGCTGGGGCAAATCTTGGTGAAAATCGGGGCAGTCCCGGACGAGGACATCATCTACGAGTATCTCGGAAAACAGTTAGACATCGCCTACGTCAAGCCCTCCGACATTCAGTTAAATCCCGAGATTGTCAAATTGATCCCTGTTGACATTGCCCGCCGGTACACCGTTATCCCGATATTTCATATTGGGGTGGTGCTAACAGTTGCGGTCGCCGAGCCCTTCGATTTCGTGGCCGTGGATGAGATCGCATATCATACGAAGTTGGAAGTAAGGCGAGTACTCGCTACCCGCGCTGAAATCGAAGCCGCCATAGATAAGTACTATTCCATAACTGACACCGTGAACATAAGCACCGATAGGATTGAATCAGAAGCGGCGCGGCTCGGAACCGATCAAGTTTTCCAAATAGTCGACGACATCAGGATCTCCAGCGACCAGCCGGTTGTCGATTTGGTAAACTCTCTTGTTGTGAAGGCGGTTAAGGATAGAGCTTCGGATATACATTTTGAAGCTACTGAGCGCGATTGCACGGTCCGATATCGAGTTGACGGCTTGATGAGGGAGATGGCAACCCTCAGCGCCGGAGTGCACCAACCTGTTGTCGCCCGTATCAAGGTGATGTCAAATATGGACGTTTCTGAAAAACGACTACCGCAGGACGGCCGCTTCCGGATGAATATAAATGACAAGCTCATCGATTTCAGAGTGGCTACACTCCCGACGACATTCGGGGAGAAAGTTGCGATAAGGATTCTGGACAAGGGCAATTTGCTGGTGGATCTCTCACAAATGGGATTCTCACCGGCCAATTATGAGAAATGGCTTGAAATCATAAGTCGCCCCGAAGGCCTGGTTCTTATTACCGGACCGACCGGCAGCGGCAAGACCACCACATTATATGCGGTACTAAAGGAGCTAAACTCTCCGGAAAAGAGCATCGTCACCGTTGAAGATCCGGTGGAGTATCACCTCGCAAGGACAACTCAGGTTCAGATCAATGAAAGGGCCGGTCTGGTTTTCGCTAACGCGCTGCGTTCCATCGTCAGACAGAATCCGGATATCGTAATGGTCGGAGAGATACGTGATCACGCCACCGCAGAGATATCGATAAGGGCGTCATTGACAGGACACCTGGTCCTCTCTACACTCCATACCTCCGACGCCCCGGTTGCGGCCGGAAGACTAATCGATATGGGGATCGAGCCCTATTTAGTTTCAAGTTCGGTGACCGCGGTGTTGGCCCAACGGTTGCTGAGAGTCTTATGCCATAACTGCAAGGAAGAGGTTCGCCTGGATACGCCTTTAACCAGGGAGTTCCAGGAACGCAACCGTCTGCCGGAACTGACCTTCTTTCAGGGTAGGGGTTGTCCAAGATGCAATGAAAGCGGCTTCATTGGGCGCACCGCTATCCACGAGCTGATGGTTGTAAGCTCTGAATTAAAGGACCTGATCAGTGCAAAGGCCTCCCACATCGATTTGCGCCGCGCCGCCTTAAGGACCGGGATGATCTCGCTTCTCGACGACGGGCTCATGAAAGCTTCCAAGGGAATTACCACGATAGAGGAGGTTCTGCGCGTCTGTCACAGTGAAGACAGTAAAATCAGTCAAAAGGATGCTCCTTCGGTGATAAAGGATGTCTCCTCGATTCAAGTATAAGGCCGCTTCAGCCAACGGAAGCTTTCAGAAAGGGTTCCTGGAGGCGGGAGATGCCCAATCGGCAAAGAGGAGCCTCGACCAGAAGGGTTTAATCCCCATCAGCGTTAGGCCGGACCCCAGCCGTGAGCATTTCTTCAAGAAATTCTTCAAACCATCAGTAGATGCCGCCCTGCTTTCATCTTTCACGAGAAAATTAGGGAGCTTGCACAGAGCTGGTATCCCCATCATCAAGGCCTTAGATATTATCCAGAGTGAGCAGCATAACGCCGGGTTCAAGCAGGCCTTAGTCAGAATGGGAGAATCCATTGAGGGGGGTATGAGTATTTCGGAGGCTATGGAACAGTTCCCGGAGTACTTCTCAGCACTCTTTACGAATGCAGTTAAGGCCGGGGAGGCCTCCGGGCAGCTGGAGGACATACTGCACCGACTCTGCGACTATCTGGAAATGGAAATCAGGACCAGGCAAATGATAAAGACTGCTGTCCGTTATCCGATCTACGTCGTGATTTCCATTATACTGGCGATGGTGGTTGTGGTAACCATGGTTGTGCCCAAATTCGCGGCCTTTTACGGTTCTTTTAAAGCTGAGTTACCGCTGGCCACCAGGATCCTAATTAACGTCAGCGATTTTGCCAGTTCTTACTGGTATATTCTTATCTTCGGCGGGGCCATAGCTGTAGTTTTATTGTACAGATTTCGACAAACCACTTCTGGACGGAGGCTTCTGGATCGGGTTAGACTCGAAGCTCCAATCTTGGGAGACATCTTTCTGCAACTGGCCATTTCCAGATTCTGCTTCATACTGGGCACATTGCTCAGCTCCGGGCTGCCATTGGTGCAGTCTTTAACCTTGGCCGGGCCCGCCGTCGGTAATTCCTTAATCTCTAAAGCGCTATCTTCGGCCGCCGATAATCTCTTAGGAGGCGGTGGCTTAGTATCGCCCCTGAAAAAGTGCAAGTATTTTAAGCCAATGGTCATCCAGATGCTAAGCATCGGCATGGAGTCTGGACAGCTGGATTACCATTTGTTCCAGGTGGCTCGTTATTGTGATGAGGCTGTGGAGTATCAAGCCAAGAAACTGACCACCCGGCTGGAGCCTGTATTGACAGTCTTGGTCAGCGGGCTTGTTCTGATTCTGGCATTGGCGGTGTTTTTGCCGATGTGGAATCTGATGAGCGTGGTCAAGAATCAATAGAACCAATAGCAAAAAGGAGGTTACGGTGCGCTGTTCAAATCAAAAAGGGTTCACCCTAATTGAGCTGATCATCATCATCGTGGTGTTGGGAATATTAGCTTCGGTGGCCATTCCCAAGTACAGAAGCATAGTCGCCGAATCCAGAGAGGCTTCCTGTAAGGGTATGCTGGGGGGGTTCCGTTCGGGAATCAGCATCTATTACGCCAATACCGCCGCTACCACCGGTACCGCTACTTGGCCTCCGATTGACAGTGTGAGGACCGTCGGAGTTGTCATGGAGCAGGACATTCCAGACAACCCCTATCAACCCGACGCCCCGGATTCGATTGTAACCGGAGTGACCAAAGGCACCATCGTGGGTACGCGCGGCGGTTGGGCTTACCTGGCCTCCACCGGTGAGATATGGGCCAATACTGATGGCTCCGGCGAAAACAACTGGTAGTATTGGGCCCAGGGTCGTTCAAGCGGTTCTGCTTATCAAAAGCAGCTCCGGTTTCACCCTGGTTGAATTGGTTATCATAGTCGTGGTATTGGGTATTATTGCCACCGTTGCCATCCCACGAATAGGCGCGATCGTAGGGACCTCAAAGACCAACGCCACTAAAGATGAAATGCAGAGGCTTAAGACTGCTCTGGTCGGCTCCGCGGGAGATGATATCCGGGGGTATGAAAACGACGTCGGCTCACTGCCCCCGGACCTCACCGGCTTAGTGGTCAAACCCGGCGGCGTCTCCGACTGGGATAGATTTACCCAGACCGGTTGGGACGGTCCCTATATCAGCGCCGATGATGATAAGTACCTCCAGGACGCCTGGGGAGCAAATTACGTCTATAGTCAGGGGTCTCGTACCATCAAGAGCGTCGGGTCCGGTGACACCTTGACCGTAAGCTTCTAATGTTCATTTCGGTAAAGGAGCAAGGCTTTACCCTGATTGAGGTTGTCCTGGTAATCGTAATTCTGGGCATACTCTCAACGGTTGCAATAAGAAGTCTGACGATCACTGTCAACAAGGGCCGCTTCGATGCCACCACCGCGGAGATGGAGAAGCTGGCTCGGGCGATTGCTGGAGATGAGAGGTTGGTCTCGGGCGGTTTCAGGACTGACTTCGGCTACGTCGGCGATGTTGGGGCGTTGCCGCCGGACCTCGATGCTCTGGTGACCAACCCGGGCGGCTATTCAACCTGGGACGGTCCGTATTTCCAGGTGGATTTTAGCGAGAACACCGAGGATTATGAGCGCGACGCCTGGAATGAATTGTACACTTACAGCGGCGGGGTCACTGTTGTTTCCAATGGTGGAGGCAGCGCCATGACCAAACAGTTCGCCAATTCTGCCGGCGATCTCACATCAAACAGCGTCTATGGA
>JBHIBM010000107.1:0-6540 GCA_046759085.1 Candidatus Zixiibacteriota bacterium | reverse complement strand
CCCTGCTTTATTATCGCCTTGGAGAATCTCTGCTGGACGTCGATTATCTGCACTCGACCAATTTTGGACTCTTCGCTGCCCAGGGAGATACCGGTCTCCGGGTCAATCAATTCCTCTCCCGGAGAGTAAGCCTCCAAGACGTTACCGACCTGCAAGCCGGAAGCCACCCCGCGGTTGATGTAAACAATCCCGCCGCTCTCCTTTATTATCTTTCCATACCAGGGGACCCGTCCCATCTGAGCATCGATCTTGCCGACGATCTCCTGCACGCAGGCGCGCGTGGCCTTACCGACCAGAGTCTTATCGAACTCGGCTTGGTTCTGGAAATTGAAGTCCGGGATTTTTACGGAAATGCCGGTCTGTGATTCCTCTTTGGCAACGTTGTCGGCGGCCAGGATTTCGCCGATCTCGACGTTGACGATTCTCACGTCAATCGCCACCCGGGCCTTGATCTGATTGGCACCGAACTTGCGCTTTCCGAATCCGATCCCCTTTGACTCTTCCTTCTGCCCGAATTCGGTCACCGAGCCGAAGACCGCTAACTCCACTCCTAAGAGCTTTCCCAGTTGGCTGGCGGTGTTGGAGGTCACCGCTCCGGTTAAGCCCAGTTTCTGTTCCTGCATCACCGCCTCTATCTGGCTCCGCTCGATGACCCGATATTTACCGGACTTGACCAACTCGGTGGTCAACATGTCCGCCATCCCCTCGCCGACGTTACCTTGTCCATAATCGGTCTTGTCCTGGAAGCTGAAGACCGCAACCCGTTTCTTCAACCCGGTGAGGGGCTTCTCTTCAACCTCCTGAGCCAACCCGGTAGCGACCAGAATGAATGCCGAAAGCAAGACCCCGGTCAGGATTTTCTTAATGGCCATTATTATCCTTTTCCCTCCTCTACTTCCTATGAATTCTCAATTCCAGCTTGTTCTGCGTCACTCCCACGACCTCGACCTTGAACTTCTCGAGGTCCTTACCGGTTAAGGATTGCGCGATTTCGTCGGCAGTGCTGGTGGTCTCCAGATCGAATTCGGCGACACCGCTGGCAAAGGATCTCATATCTACGGATTTGGTGCCGCGGACATAATCCTTCAGGACGAATTTGAAGTCGTTGAGATCTCCGAAAGACTGAATGTTGTGAACGATGAGGTTGACTCGCATCCCGGAGGCTAAATCCTCGCTCCAGGTGGAGATAATCTGCTCCGAGAGCTGTTCTGCCACCTTCTCGGTGGCCTTCTGGATGGCCATCACCCCGCCGGTAACATCGTCGATGTGAACCTGGGGAGCAGAGGCGGAGGCGGAGGCGATGATGTCGGCATTGTCGGTTCGAATCGCCCGCATGTTGACGTTAGCCTGGACAGAAATCATCCCCCCGAGTTCAACGGTGGCGCTCGATTTTTTAGCGACCGCATTTCCGGTGATGATGACCTCAGCACCGCTACGATTCCCCAAAGCGACCGCAGCCTCGGTATCGCCGCGATTTATGGCCATCTCCTGGTCCCTTTGTAGGTTCCTGAAGGCGGTCTTTTGGTCAACGAACTCGAAACCCTTGTTCCTGAAGATCTCCTGAACTTTCTGCTCGGCGGTGTTGAGGTTGTGAGCCTCCCTGACCCACTGGTGCTGTTCGATGTTTTTCTCCTCGATTAGGACCATCATTCGAGGAAAACCCTTTCTTTCAATCAGAATGCCGAGGGCGGCCAAATCGTCCTTGATGCTGGCTTTGGAGACGGTGGTGGTGATCGCCACCTCATATGTGTTGGGAATATTGACGCTTTTGCCCTCCCTCACCAGATTGTAGCTTCTGATGTAACCGGAGGTCTTACTGTAGATATTATCCTGGATGAGCACGGCGTTTTCGACGACGCTCCGGGCGGAGATGATGGTGCCCACCGCTTGCTCCACCGCCTTCCGCAGGGCATCGTTTAGAGCCTCATCTCGGGCCTTGCCGACATCCCCGGCAATTATGACCCCCAGCCCGGTGGAGGTTACGGTGATCTCCTCCTGAGCCGAAATATCGGCAGCAAGGACAAGGATGCATAAGGGGCAAAGAATCACAAGCAGGAACTGCCCCGAGAACTTCCTCATAGTTTTACCTTTCAAATATGAAGACTATTCCGACAGTTTCCGTGCCGGTTCCTCAGTCAACCCAGAAGGCCACCTTGCACTGGTCCATGAACATCAGATTCTCCTCGGTGGAGGATAGGACGGTGCCATCCACGTTGGGGATGATGGCATCGCAGTTGTTGCTGCCAGCGCTCCTTAAGGCCTTGACCATGAAGGGATTGTTTCCAGCACGAGTCCTGCAATCTTCCTCGGAGGCGTAGTAACCGACCACGCCGGTCTCGGCGGCGACGTCACGGTCGACCCAATCGGGACCGTAGACCTCCTCCCCCAACTCGTTTAAGACCCGAGGTGCCAAGGCAAACAGAACGTTCAGACCTCGGCAGTCGACTATCATCCCGGTGTAAGAGCTGCTGGGATCGGAGGGGATCTCCTTGCTTTCGTACTCGGTCTGCTTGGAGCCGGTCGGCGGCAGAACCGCTCCCAGAATACGCCCGGAGAGTGCCACCTCCACATCGATCTCCACGGTGCCATCTTCTATGTAGCGCGGTGCTCCCGCCTGGCGGAAACCTCTGATGGTCCCCTCCACCGTGGTCCTGATAATGTCCGACTCCAGCATAGAGTTGTTGACCACCGTCTCGGCGGTCAGGTTCGCCCCCTTGATGATTTCCAGAAGTCGCCTCTGGGCGTCAATGCGGGCGGCAGTTAGAGCGCTGGTGCGCTGCTGGGCCGGGGAGAGCCTGGGATTGGGAGCCCCTATTCCGGTGACTATCACCAGCTGGTCTCCCCAATCGATCTTCCCTCCGGCCACCTCCTGCATCAGAGCTTCCTGTCCGAAGGCGAGACTAAACGAGAGGAAAAAACAGATGAGACCCGAGAACAAAACTCTAAACTTCACTGACATTTTTCACCTCCAAAAAAGGTTCGAGACTAAGTCTGTACCACCTGAGGCCTGCCCGAGGCGGGCAGCGGGGGTCAGCCTGTAAATGATTCGTAAGGAGAAGTCTTCGTCACCTCCTTCTCGGGGTTTCCAAGAGATCCCCGAATTCTGTCACCATAATCTATCCGTTCTTTCAAGGTCTTGAGAATTAACTGTTAGGCAACCTCAAACACGGTGATCTATATCACCTTTGAACCGACGATAAAAAAAGCGGGCGAAGGGAGTCGAACCCTCGACGTCAAGCTTGGGAAGCTTGCATTCTACCGCTGAATTACGCCCGCATTTGCTCCGTGACCTCACCCCAAGACAAGGCCGATAACTTCCTGAACCGACTATCGCCTATGCGTTCAAAGAAATTTCTGCCGGTCTTGAATGTCAAGTGAAAAATATTGATCAATCAAGATGATCATTCTTGACCCTCTTCAGGGCCTGCCCCCTTCAGCAGCTTCTCGATCTCCTCCTCAAGCTTCTTCTCCAATGAGGGACTGCTGCCCAGAATCCTTTTGGCGATTTTGCCCCCCCTATTTATAAGGAAAGAGGTCGGCAGGGCGAAGGCCCGATATTGGGCTGCAACCTTCCCACCTTTGTCCGCAAGCACCGGGTAGTTGATCTCATATTGCTTGACAAACCTCTTCAGGGAGCTTTTGCTTTTATAGCGGTCGACGTTAATACCTAAGAGCAAGAATTCCTCCTCCTGAAAGCGCAAGTTTAGCTTGTTTAAGTGGGGGATGGATACCACGCACGGTTTACACCAGGTAGCCCAGAAATCTAAGAGGACTACCTTCCCTTTGAGCTCCGAGAGGGTGTAGCTTTCCCCCTCTAAGTCCTTCAGGGTGAAATCGGGGGCCGGTTGCCCCTCCTGCGCAAAAAGGGGTAGGCCCACGAAGAGGAGTGAGACTGTTAGCCAGATGAAAACTCGCGTTCCCAACATCTGAATCTCCCAAGAGGTGATGTAAAAATGGAGCCGACCGGGCTCGAACCGGTGACCTTTTGACTGCCAGTCAAACGTTCTCCCAACTGAACTACGGCCCCAGTCTCTGAAGGGTATTCCCACCAGCAGCGACTCGCCGTATGCGCCCTGCCTGGTCCATGTCGACAACCCTTCATCATGTTCGCCCGAATATAAAACCTCTCTATTGCAATGTCAAGAGAAAGCAGGCAAGCGCTGGAGCGGTTAGATAAGAGCTAACCGCGGATTGACGACCCTCAGAGGATTCGGTCGCTTCCAGTCCTGCCCGAAGATCGATCAGCTCCCTCTTCATCCGATTGCAACTGAACAGACCGATAGAATTTCCCTATATTAAGGAAGCCTCCGGGCTGATCCATCGCTACGGATTCCTCGCGAAGAGAATCTCTCTCTGAAAATCAAACCGAATGGTCTCTGACTTCTCAAAAAGCGAAAGCTCCTATCCCCCGGGTAACGTTCATCGGCGCCCCTCAGAACGGTCAGCCAAGAAAGTATCTCAAGAGTCCAGGTCTCCAGGTCGAAATGCGAAAGTGCACAACATCTTGGAAGAGAGAGAATCGAATTCACAACATGTTGGAATTTTTCTCTAAAAAAATCTTGACACAGAATCATTTTCTCTTTTATTGGAACCTCGCACGGAAGTCTTAAAAGAAGTTGGTACCGGGAGACCTCTCTTCGAGCTGCCTGCTCATAAGAGGTGAAGTCCCAGACCGTCAATATTCATTGGTGTTCCACTTGCGGGCTAACGAGTGACTTGCCGTCCGGGCTGCACAAAAGCGAGTGACGAACCATGAAGGTCGAATTAGTCTCTATCACCCCAAACGCTGAAGACTTAATCGAGAGGGCTTGCAGAACTTGCTATCTCAGCTTCGACCGCTACGATCCCCCGAAGTCGACCGCAGAGCTCATCAGGAAAGTGATCCGCAAGGGACATCATTCGGTACTGGAACATGCCTCCGCCACCTTCCGCATCAAGGGTGGCTCCCGAGTCTTCACTCACGAGCTGGTGAGACATCGCTTCGTCTCCCCCTCCCAGGAGAGTCAGAGGTATGTCTGCTACGCCGACAAACCGGATAGAAAGAAGACTAAGGATTTCGAATACCAAATTCCGGAGACGGTTAAACGAAGTGGCTCTGAGCGGGTTTTCCAAGACGGGGCGGAGGCAGCTTACAACCTCTACGAAGAGCTTCTGTCCAAAGGAGTGCCGCCGGAGGACGCCCGCTACATCTTGCCCAACGCCACCACCTCCGAGATTGTGATCACCGCCAACTTCCGGGAGCTCCGCCATCTTTTCGCGGTGAGGTGTCAGCCCAGAGCCCACTGGGAGATTCGGGAAGTGTGCCTGCGAATGTTGACGATAATGAAAAGGGAGGCCCCGACAGTGTTTTGCGATTTCATACTCGATGAAGATAACGTTTGTGCTTCAATTGACCCTGGAAAGCTACAAGCTTAGAATGAATGAGTGTTGAGAGGACAGGGAGAGTATTCTTCCAACAAGCTACGATCTTATTGTCGCCGGAGAGGACCCAACTCCGGTGGGAGGAGTGGAAATGCTTCAGAAGACGAATTTGACGGATAACTCCAGGAAGGTACTGGAGAGGCGCTACCTAATCAAAAACCAGCGGGGGGAGATCATAGAGAAACCGGAGGAACTCTTCCTGCGGGTGGCAAAGGCGATTGCGGCTCCGGAGGAGAAGTTCGGGGCGGATCCATCGGAAATTGAGAAGGTGGCTGAACAGTTTCATGATATGACGGCTTCTTTGGAGTTTCTGCCGAACTCCCCCACCCTGATGAACGCCGGACGCCCCTTGGGACAGCTCTCCGCCTGCTTCGTTTTGCCGATTGAAGACTCCATGGACTCGATTTTCGAGGCCGTCAAGAATACCGCCCTGATCCATAAATCCGGCGGTGGCACTGGATTCTCCTTCTCCCGGCTCCGGCCCAAAAACTCTATGGTGGCCTCCACCAGCGGAGTGGCCTCCGGCCCGGTCTCGTTCATGAAGGTGATAAACGCCGCCACCGAAGCCGTCAAGCAGGGTGGCACCAGACGTGGTGCCAACATGGGGGTTCTGCGGGTTGACCATCCCGATATAGTGGAATTCATCACCTCCAAAGATAATCTCTCGGAGCTGACCAACTTCAATATCTCGGTGGCGATCCCGGACGATTTCATGGAGGCAGTGGAGGAGAATCGTGAATACCCCCTCATCGATCCTCGCACCGGCAAAGAGTATTTCTTGGAGGGGAAGCCGGTGAGGCTCAATGCTCAAGAGGTCTTCGAAATGATCGTCGAGCACGCCTGGAAGAGTGCGGAGCCGGGAGTGATGTTCATCGACCGCATGAACGCAGGCAACCCGGTCAAAAAGGTCGCTCTGTATGAGGCCACCAATCCCTGCGGAGAGCAACCACTACTGCCTTACGATAGCTGTAACCTCGGCTCGGTCAATCTCGCTTTAATGCTCAAGGCGGTTGTTGACCCCCAAAACCCCAAGACCCCCTATCGCCACGAGGTCGATTGGGAGAAGCTGAAAAAGACCGTTAGGACCGCAGTCCACTTCCTGGATAATGTGATCGAGGC
>JBHIBM010000106.1:0-6559 GCA_046759085.1 Candidatus Zixiibacteriota bacterium | reverse complement strand
GTGATGATTATGCTAATTGGAGAACTGGTTTGGTAGAAACCAGAACTTATGGTGCGACTCCCGAGTCTTGTCGTGAAGCGTTAGAACTTATAAGAAGTGGAGCTGTTGGAGTGGATGATATGATTACGCATAGGTTAAGTCTTGAGGAGATAGGAGAAGGATTTCGGGTAGCGAGTAGTGGGGAAGGCCTCAAAGTCATTATAGAACCAAATAGAGAAAATGCAAACTGAAGTAACGCACTTCGGTATAAGTGTAGTTAACCTTGATGAAGCTGTCAATTGGTACAAGGAGAATTTTGGAGCTGGGGAAATTAAGAGGACTTATAAAAAAGATTTAGGGTTGAGCATGGCACTATTGGAACTCGGTAATCTCGATCTTGAACTACTGCAACCAGACAGACCAGAGCAAACAACGACTATTGAGGGTACGTTGCAAGAACTACTGCAGAGAGTAGGGGCTAGCCATATTGCCGTGACTGTTTCTGATGTTAAGGGTGTTTATGAGAAGCTGCAGTCAACTGGAGCAGAGATGGTGACAGGACTTTTTGAACGAAGACTCTTCTTCTGTAGAGATCCTAACGGAGTCTTGATAGAGGTAAAGCAGAAAAACTAAAGCTGTACTAATCTGTACTGAGCGAGACTCAAATTGACACCGTCTAGTTCTGTGAGGGTTGTTGAGGTAGATGACTACATCTTTTCTCGTCCATCTCTTGAATCTCTGTGGCGGCGCAGCTCGGCTGGTCAGGGCAGAGGAATCATAATCCTCCTCTCCGGAGTTCAAATCCCGGCCCTGCGGCAAGGAAGCTCAAGCTTCTTTTTGAGGAGGTTTTCTGTTGTCGAATTCCTGCTCTGTGATTATCATAAGGTGCATTGCTTAAGGATGGAGCGGGGCAGATGTCGGCGTCTCCCGCTCACAATATCCGTGATTAGAGAGCAAGAGATGATGACCGCTGATAACCTTCGGGAAGGGACAGGATGAAGAGATGGAAAAGAAAGTAAAGCTGAAGGACGGTAGCGAGGTTCTCATTCGGGAGCTGGGAGAAGATGACGTTGATCGATCTTTTGCCTTCTTCACGGCACTTCCCGAAGAGGACAGGGCCTATCTTCGGGTCGACGTCACCAAGCGTGAAGTCCTGCAACAGAGAATCCAAGAGATGGTAGCGGGCAGAACCATACGGCTGGTGGCGGTCGCGGATGATAAAATCGTGGCCGACGGAGCCTTAGATCTGCCGACTCACGGCTGGACGAAACACGTCGCGGAACTAAGGTTGATCGTGGCACGTCCATTTCAGCGCAAAGGGCTTGGTATGCTGATGGCACGCGAGCTCTATGGGCTTGCGGCCACCAACAAGGTGGAGGAGATCATTGTAGAGATGATGAGGCCACAAGTAGCGGCCATGACCATCTTCAAGTCGCTCGGGTTCCACCAGGAAGCCATACTCCCCGACTACGTGAGAGATATTCGCGGCAAGAAGCAGGACCTGGTCTTGATGCGATGTGACCTCGAGTCACTCTGGCAAACGCTGGAAGACCATATGGCCGATTCTGATTGGCAGCGGACCCGATAGCGCTGATGCCGAGCCGGCGCAGGTGGCCCGTCAAGATCCACCGGACTAGTTGAAGGTGAGAACTGGAGAGGTCTTGCCTCCCGGCGTGGGCAGTATGTCGATACTCAGGGGCCATTTCTGGTGTTCTCGGCTTGAGGATAATCCCATTAAGGGCCCGCAAACCTCGAAGGTCTGTTTTGCTTTCACTGCTCGAATGACCCGAATTGCTTTGACGATCTATACTCACAGGAGGTTGCCATGAGCAAGTGCAAATTCCTGCTCTCGACGCTGCTTATCCTTGCCGTCAGCACCGTCGCCTTTGCAGACGAGTTACCCCATTTAGCCACCATCGGAGAAGCCCCTGGTGGCTGTTTTGCCGTTGTCGTGGGGAAGGAGGCCTCGGTCGACGGATATGTGATAATGGGTCATAATGAAGATGATCCGCCTCCGCTCGTTGTAAATCATCACAAGATCGACCGCCAAACACACTCATCGGGTGAAAAGGTGAAGCTCTTGGGCGGCGGCGAAATGGATCAGGTCAAAGAGACCTGGGCTTACATCTGGTCGGAGATGCCGGCGTTTGTCTTCTCTGACAGCTATGTCAACGAATGGGGCGTCTGCATTACCTCCGATAGGTGCCCATCACGGGAAGATCGTCCCGAACTCACCGCCGGCGGGATCAGCTATATGTTGCGGCGCCTGGTGGCGGAGCGCGCCAGGACGGCGCGCCAAGGGGTTCTCTTGGCGGGTGAACTCGTAGAGCGGTTTGGCTACGACTCCTCCGGGCGGACCTACATCATTTGTGATCCCGAGGAAGGTTGGCTTTTTTGTGTCGTCAACGGCAAGCACTGGCTGGCAGAGAGGGTTCCAGATCATGAGGTTGCAGTGATCGCCAACACATATACCGTTCACCAGGTTGACCTGGAGGATCACGACTACTTCCTGGCTGCACCGGACATTATTGAATATGCAGTTTCCCGGGGCTGGTATGATCCCGAGGAGGACGGGGAATTTGATTTCGCAGCCGTCTATGCAAACCCCGCAGCCGCTTCGGACCCAAACAATACAGGTCGGCAGTGGAGCGGCCTACGAGTCATCGCCGATTCACTTGAGTTCGGTCAGGAACTTCCCTTCTCGGTCGTGCCCAGGCGAAAACTGGATGTGCCCGCTGTCATCCGGATTCTGCGCGATCACTATAAGGGGACAGAGTTTTATGGATTTTCATCAGCCGGATGCCCACACCAAGGGAGTTTTGGACCGATCTGTGGGCACAGTACCCAGACCAGTTTCGTCGTCCAGCTTCGCGGCGACAGGCCATTGGACATCGGGATCGTCTACTGGGTCTGCCTGGCGTCACCATGTCTGTCGTTTTACCATCCCTTCCATTTTGGCATTTCAAAATTCCCCGGCGGATGGGCTTCTGATGTGCGAATGCCCTCCGAACGTTCCTATCAGGCCTGGGTCGAATCACTGTTTCACGCCGATCCCCTTCAGGCATTCTGGACTTACAGCAATTTCCGCCACAAAGTTGAAAGCGAGTATGGCGATAAGATCACGGTGGTAAGGGCGGAGATAGACGAGGTGGAGAGGCGCGCCTTCGGCATGCAGAAACCTCTGGAGGAGGTTGCGACTCGGCTCTATCGAACGGATAAACAGGCGGCGATGGAAATATTGAGCAACTACTCCAACGGACTCTACTTGTCGGCGATGGAAGCCATGAACAGAGCATTGTCCGAGAAGTGACCGGTCACACCTCTGGTGAGAGGAACAGCTGGACTCTGTGAGGTGTTTGATAGAGATTCGGGAAAAAGGAAGAGGCAGCTATGGATGTCACGGAACCGAGGCTAGATGATTACATGCTGCAGTTGATATCGGAGACCTCCAGGGCTGACGGAGAGAGTGAGGTTCTCAGTGAGATGGAGCGCCACGCTCGCGACAACGACTTTCCCATCATCGGCCCTCTGGTGGGACGTTTTCTGAGACAGCTGGCAATCGTTACCGGAGCCAAAGGCATTTTCGAGATGGGCTCGGGATTCGGCTATTCCGCCTATTGGTTTGCCAGGGGATTGGCAAAAGGGGGGAAGATCATATGCACCGATGGATCTGAGGACAACAAGCACAGGGCGCTGGATTACCTCAAACGGGCCGGCTATGAGTCGCTGGTTGAATTCCACGTGGGTGATGCTCGGGAAATCATACGGCGGTTCGGCGGCCCCTTCGACATCATCTTGAACGATATCGACAAGGAGCAATATCCAGAGACGCTGGATTTGGCGATACCTCATCTCAGAAAAGGCGGGATGTTCATAACCGACAACGTGCTCTGGTCCGGCAGGATTCTCGAAGAAGATCCCGACGAGGCCAGCCGCGGGATTTTGGAATTTAACCGCAGGCTGTTTGAGTCACAAGAGGTATTAGCTTCGATTATTCCGATAAGGGATGGTCTGGGGATAGCAGTGAAGCTGTAGGCCCCTTCCGTGTTGTTCGGAATGGTAACGCCCGTTCGGATCTTCGCACGGTCGCAGCAGCAGGTGGAAGGGGAGTCGGCTTGTCTTCTCAGATATGGAATGAACCAGTTGGTCCATGACAATCCTATAGAACTTTGAAGAAGCATCCACCAAGACCGCGTCACTCGATGTGAGACCACCTGAGAAACGAGGTGCAGTGCACCAGGATAGAGAAGGAGAAGGAGGGAGCAAATTACAATGCAAGAGAACGCGAGAAGATTACAAAGCTTGGCACTATCGGCAGTTTTCCTAATTGGAGTCGTGTTGACGACGGAGTGCGCCGGTCCCAGGCAACGGGAGCAGACTCCTGCTTCCGCTGCCAGGTGGACTGAGTCCTTTGATCCCGAAGAATGTAGTTTCTCTTCCACAGGGAAAAACAAGTACTTCGTCTTAGAAGCGGGATATCAATTAACCTTGGAGGGCTTTGAGGGACAGGATACAGTGGAACTGGTAATCACAGTGTTGAATGAGACTGAGAAGATTGGAGATATTGAGACCAGAGTTGTGGAAGAAAGAGAGTCTGCGAACGAGGAGTTGGTTGAGATATCAAGAAACTACTTCGCAATATGCACCGAAACGAACAGTATCTTCTATTTTGGTGAAGGCGTAGATATTTACAGAGAGGGAAAAGTTGTCAGCCACAGTGGAGCTTGGAGGGCGGGTACCGGAGGCGCGGAAGCGGGCCTGATGATGCCGGGAATAGTCCTTCTGGGCGCTAGATATTATCAGGAAATGGCTCCGGGGGTTGCAATGGATAGAGCTGAGATCGTAAGCGATAACGAGACCCTGCAGACGCCTCTTGGAGAGCTCAGGAACTGTCTTAAGACAGAGGAGACGACCCCCTTAGAACCCCAAGCCAAAGAATATAAATTCTATGCTCCGGAAATTGGCCTGATCAAGGATGGGAACTTGGTTTTGACAAAGCATGGTTTCAACCTGAAATAAACAGTCGCTCTCAGTAGCGGGAATCGGAAATGCCGTTTTTTTGATTATTCGCTAAAGATTACCGGAACCTTTTGAAGACGTGCCCAAAAGGAGGTGTGGCGACGATCCATTTGCATGCGGCAGGCGTCAAAGTCATACTGCCCTTGTTATTTGTTTTCCCGCTCTTGGTACCCGGGGTACCGGCGGGAACATATTCCTCGTCATTCCCGTATCAATCCGCTTGCGTTTCGAATAGCCCTTACGGTCGTATCCTTACAGCCGAAGATACAGGCGATCGGGCTTTTCCGCAAAGATCATCTCGTCTGCGTCATATACCATATGCAGGGATAGTCGTGGGCGGGGCTTTAGTATTTGCACTCGATAAAGACCTGAACATTCTAACCCAGAAGAAAGCCCTGCACGGCAGGACCGCCGACCAATTCCTTGGGAGCATCGAAGGTTTCGGGAGAAAGGGACCATACGTTATCGCGGTTCCCATCCTGATAGGGCACGGACTGATCTTCAAAGACAAAAAGACCCTCCTGGTTGGAGAGGAACTTGCGGTAGCATTCCTTCTCACCGAAGGCCTCACGACGAACGTGAAAGCGGCCTTCGGCCGGGAAAGGCCATATGAAACTAGCTCCCCTCATCAGTTCTTCAAGGGGGGCAACTCCTTCTATTCGGGGCATGCCGCCTCGGCTTTCACTTTCGCGACCATTTTGTCGAGGAATTTCCCTCGTCAGAACCTGGATTTCACGGGCATTGACTGGGAGATGCCTTTGGTGCCAATTCTGTCTTATTCCGTTGCCGGTCTGGTTGCCATCCAACGACTCTACGATAACCACCATTGGGCCTCGGACGTCTACTTTGGATCGCTGGCAGGCTATCTGGTGGGCTCGCTTGTAGCGCATTTTGGGAGGAAAATCCATCACACCTCATTGCTGGTCATCCCCGACCAAACCCTAATGGTTCTCGGAATTTTCCACTTCGATTGACGCCAGGATACCGGTATCCGGCCCTCAACCGCACACTGTTTGAGTCCCAACAGGTATCAGCCTCGATTATTCCGATGAGGGATGGTCTAGGGATAGCGGTCAAGCTTTAAGACAACTCTTCACAGAGGCAAGCACAATCCAACTGTCTGGAGTCGGTGCGCAAACACCGTGGATTTCTTCCTCAGTCCCCTCTTGTTGCTGTCCGATCCAGGATTGATTGCTTATTTCAACACCGTCATGCGGCGCACTTGGGAGGTGTTTCCCGCCGTCAACCTGTAGAAGTAAACTCCGGAAGATACCTCTGACGCCTCCCAGATCACTGACCCAATATACTGTTTCCTGTTTCCGGTCTCCCGCGTCGCATCCACCAACGTCGCCACCCTGCGACCAACCAGATCGAAAATCTCCAACCTGAGGGTGAGTGGTGAGTGGTTAGGGGTCAGTGGAAGTTGGTATTGAATTGTGGTTGTGGTGTTGAAGGGATTAGGGTGGTTCTGATAGAGAGCAAACTCCTGAGGCAAAGTTAACGGTTCTGTCTCAACTCCCACCTGATTTTCACGGGCGTGGTAGTTGTTACTATTCTGTTG
>JBHIBM010000105.1:0-6607 GCA_046759085.1 Candidatus Zixiibacteriota bacterium | reverse complement strand
ACCAACCTCTCCTCCCCACTCTGCTGGCCTGCGACACGAGCCGCGAGGGCCGGGCCGGGGGGGGGAAGATCCTCTTCGTCGGGACTAAGAAGCAGGCAAAGGAGGTCGTTAAGGAGGAGGCTATCCGCTGCGGGATGTTTTACGTCACCGAGAGGTGGCTGGGAGGGACTCTCACCAACTTCCAGACCATCAAGCTCAACTTAAAGAGGCTCCAGGAGATCGAGAAGATGCGCCAGGATGGCACCTTCGAGCAGCTGACCAAAAAGGAGGTCCTCAAGTTAGAGAAGGAGTGGGTGAAGCTCGATAAGTTCCTGGGGGGCATCCGGGAGATGTATGCTCTTCCAGAGTTGGTCTATGTGGTCGATTGTAAAAAGGAGAGGATTGCGGTTGCGGAGGCCCGCAAGCTGAACATCCCGGTGGTTGCCATCATCGACACCAACTCTGATCCCGACCCCATCGACTACCCCATCGCCGCCAACGACGACGCCATCAAATCTATCGCGGTGATAACCGCACAGATTGCGGAGGCCGTCCTGGAGGCGGAGAGACAAGCCAGCGAGGAGGAGATGAAGAAAGAGGCTGCGCCCCGAAAGGAAACAGAAGAAGTCACCGAGAAAAGAGCTAGAGACCCTCAGAAGAGATGAATATAAGTGCAGGCTTAGTGAAGAAGCTCCGGGAGAAAACCGGAGCGGGAATGATGGACTGTAAAAAGGCTCTGCAGGAGAGCGACGGGGATATAGAGAAAGCCGTCGATCACCTCCGTAAACAGGGAATTGCCAAGGCTGCCGCTAAATCCCAACGCACCGCCCGGGAGGGGTTGATAGCCGCGAAAATCTCTCCGGACAAACGCTCCGGAGTCATCCTGGAGCTTAACTGTGAGACCGACTTCGTCGCCCGAACCGATGATTTCAAGGCCTTGACCCAGCGTCTTCTAAAGAGGGCGGAAGCTCTCTTCTCCGACGGAGGACAGGCTCGACTTGAACAGATGCGGAAAGATGAGAGTGTCAGCGAAGAGATAAACAATATCATCGCCAAGCTGGGGGAAAACATCAATCTTTCCCGCCTCTCCGCCTTGAAGCTCGCCCCGGGGACCGAAGGAAAGGTCGGGGTTTACGTCCACCCCGGAGACAGATTGGGGGTTCTGGTGGTAATGGCGGGGGACCAGGGCACCGAAGAGGAGGATTTTAGCCTCCTTCTCAAAGACATGAGCATGCAGATCGCCGCCGCCAATCCCAGCGTCATCGAGCGCGAGGAACTGCCTCCGGAGGCCCTCGAAAGGGAGCGGGAGATATATAGCCAGCTAGCCAAAAGCGAGGGCAAACCGGAGAAGATCATCGACCGCATCGTAAGCGGCAGAATGGAGAAGTACTACCAGGACACTTGCCTCTTGGAACAATCTTTCATAAAAGACCAGGACAAGACCGTCGGGGAGCTGATAAACGAGACCGCCCGGAAGTTGGGCGGGGAAATAAAGGTCCAAGGTTTCCTGCGCTTCCGCCTGGGGGAGAGCGTCGAATAGATGGCTCCCTACCGAAGAATCCTTCTGAAACTCTCCGGTGAGGCTCTGCTGGGGAAAAAGGAGTTCGGGCTCGATTTCGAGGCCATCGATGGGGTCAGTCGCGAAATAGGGGAGGTCAAAGATTTGGGAGTTGAGGTCGCCCTGGTGGTGGGTGGTGGAAACATCTTTCGAGGTCTCGCCGCCACAAAGGAGGGCATGGATCGGGTGAGCGCCGACAACATCGGGATGCTGGCCACCCTCATTAATGCCCTGATCCTCCAAACTCACTTAGAGGAGCTGGGGTATCACACCCGGGTCATGACCGCCATCCAGGTAGAGGCCATGGCCGAAGCTTACATCCGCAGACGAGCCATCCGACACCTCCAGAAGGGAAGAATCGTAATCTTAGCGGCCGGGACCGGCAGTCCTTTTTTCTCCACCGACACCGCCGCGGCCTTAAGAGCAGCAGAAATCGGAGCCGAGATCATCCTGAAGGCCACCAAGGTGGACGGTGTCTACAGCGCCGATCCGGCGCTTCACAAGGATGCGATCTTCTATGACAAGTTGACCCATCTGGAGGTCTTAGAAAAGAGGCTGAAAATCATGGACGCCACCGCCGCCTCCCTGTGCATGGACAATGACATTCCTATAATCGTCTTCAACCTGCAAAAGAGGGGAAACCTCAGGAAAGCGGTTCAGGGCGAGAAGATCGGTACCCTGGTGGCGTCAAGGATTTCTGGGAGAGACCATGATAGCAAAAGAGCTCGAAAAAGAGGTTCGGGAGCGCATGGGCAAGGCGGTGGAGGCCACCCGCAAGGAGCTTTCCGGCATCAGGATGGGAAAGGCCACCCCCTCACTTCTGGACGGAATTAGGGTCGAATGTTACGATAGCACTATGCCCTTATCGCAGGTGGCCAACCTCTCGGCGCCGGAGGCCCGGCTACTGGTGGTTCAACCCTGGGATAAGACGCTCCTCCCCGATATAGTCAAAGCCATTCAGAAATCGGAGCTGGGGTTGAACCCGCAGTCCGACAACAACGTCATCCGCATACCGATCCCGCCTCTCACCGAGGAGCGCAGGAGAGACACAGTTAAACTCATCAAGAAATTGGCCGAAGATGGGAGAATAGCGATTCGAAATATCCGCCGGGACGCCAACGAAGAGCTGAAGCGAAGAGAGAAGAAAGCAGAGATCGGGGAGGACGACTCTCGCAAAAGCCAAGAGGAGGTTCAGAAGATAACCGACGAGTATATCGAAAAGATCGAGGAGCTGATTGAGAACAAAGAGAAAGAGGTCATGGAGGTCTAGTTCAACCTTGGGGGATCTCCGCAGGAGAGTCTCTGTGAACTCGACCCCTCTAAATCGGAGGGGATTTTAGTTGCTCGCGGCCAAGGTGAAACAGAAAACCGCCGTAAAGGAGAGGCTCATAAGTTACGGGAAGCTGCCGGCCCACGTCGCCATCATCATGGACGGCAACGGGCGCTGGGCCAAAAAAAGAGGCCTGCCGCGGATGGCCGGACACCGTGCCGGGGTGAAGACCGTCAAGAGAATTGTGCGTGCCGCCGGGGATCTGGGAATCAAATACCTCACCCTCTTCACTTTCTCGAAGGAGAACTGGAGAAGACCCAAATCCGAGGTGGGCTCCCTGATGAGGCTTCTGTATGAGACCACCAAGAGGGAGATGGAGGAGCTAAACGAAAACAACGTCCGCCTGATAACCACCGGCAAGGTGGAGGAGCTGTCTGCGAAGCAGAGGCAGATACTGGAGGAGGCCAGGGCTGTAACCGCCAAGAACACCGGGTTGACTTTGAACTTGGCCCTAAATTACGGAGGCAGAGACGAGATTCTGGAGGCGGTGAAAAAAATCGCCCAAGACTGCAAAGAGGGGAGGCTCAAGTCCTCGGAAATAAACGAAGAGATCTTCTCCCGCTACCTTTTCACGAAAGATCTGCCCGACCCGGATCTTTTGGTCCGCACTTCGGGAGAGATGCGCCTCTCCAATTTCCTCCTCTGGCAGACCTCCTATACCGAGCTATACATCACCGAGGTTCTGTGGCCGGATTTCACCGAAGAGGATTTCTATTCGGCGATATGGGATTATCTGAATCGGGAGAGGAGATTCGGACGGGTCAATTCCGGATAACCACGAAAGCTACACCGATTTCGTTATGGAAAGGAATCTGAAACTCCGTATCTACGTTGCCCTGGTGTGGGTACCGCTTCTCCTTTTGATTTCCTACGTCGGGGGGATTCTCCTCTTAGTTTTCGTTCTCGGCGCGACTTATCTGGGCCTCTTGGAGTTCTCGCGCCTGGCCGAGAGCCGGGGCCTGAGAGCTAATCTTCCCTACATGGCGATTCTGGGAGCAGTGCTCATCTTCTCGGTCTACTTCCGAGCTTACGAGTTCCTTTTCTTCGTGCTTGCACTTGCGACCATCGTTTTGTGCCTTACGCACCTCTATCGTGGGGAGATATCCGACCTCTTCCCCAACCTGGGTCTCAATCTCTTCGGACTTCTCTATATCGCCGGGCTCTTTTCCTATTTTGTTGCCGTCAGAAACATCTCCAATATGGAGGGGTGGAGATACCCCTCCGGCGGCGCCTGGCTGATCTTCACTCTGGCGGTCATCTGGATCGATGACACTTTCGCCTATTTCGTGGGAAAATGGTGGGGGAAGCGTCCGTTGAGCTCGAAGGTCAGCCCCAACAAGACCGTTGAGGGAGCGATTGCTGGCGCGGTTGGAGCCCTCCTGGGGGGATTGTTGGGGAGGTCACTTCTCCTGGGAACGGTTTCGAGCATTCACATAGTCCTCCTCTCTCTTTTGGTCTTTGCCGCCGGGCTCTTCGGGGATCTGGTGGAATCGCTTTTGAAGCGGGCCTGCTATCTGAAGGACGCTTCCGAGATAATCCCCGGGCACGGGGGAGTGCTGGACCGTTTCGACAGTCTCCTCTTCGCTCTGCCGGTGGTCTACTATTATCTGCGGGTCTTCCTTCCCGCCTAAAGCGGGTCAGCCTCAGGCTGATATTGATTTGAAATCCAGTTTTCACTATCTTGAGGGGGATTTAGTTGGGTGTATGAATTTGATCAGCTTTGAGAACTCTTTATCCCTTTCAGCTTTGGGTTGCAGGAGTTGAGTGCCGTTTCTCTGAACCGGGGAGACTGTTTCCGGTGTGCGACTTCAGACCGGGGAGTGTTCTGTCGGCCGTCGAGAGGCTTCGGCACCGCGGACTCGATTCACCGAAGAGGGGCCCGAAGTGAAAGCGCTGAATTCAGTCGCAATTCCCGATCTGGAATTCGCCAGCGTCTGACTGAGAGGCAGTCAAGGGCGGCAGATTTTCGAGGTAGAACATGGAGAATATCCCTCTGGAGACCATAAAAACCGTGGCCCTGGCCCTAGCTTGGACGGCGGGGTCATTTCTGATCCTGAGGCTTATCCTCAGATTCGCTTCCAAGCATAAAGCCTTCGTGAAAGCCAGGACTGCTGCTGACATCGCCGTTTTTTTGCTTGTGATTTTGATCTTCCTGTGGCGGATGGGGCTTCCAGCCTATAACTACTTTAACCAGATTCTGACCGCGCTTGTCCTTCTAGTGGCCGCCTACGTGGGGGTGGTGTTGGGTGAGTATTTCCTTTTCGACTTCATCCTCTCACGAAAACAGGAGCTACCCCCCTCCAAGCTCCTGCGCGACGTCTCCAGGATGGCAGTTTTGCTGCTCATCCTCTTCTTGGTGATCTCTGGGGTATTCAAGTTGGACCTGACCACCATTTTAGTCTCCTCCGCGGTCTTCTCGGCAGTGATCGGTCTGGCGTTGCAGGATATTCTAGGGAATGTCATCTCCGGGGTGGCTCTGCACGTCGAGAGACCTTTCCGGGTGGGAGACTGGGTGGAGGTCGCCGACCAGAAGGGAGAGGTGGTGGAGATGAGCTGGAGGGCCACCAGAATTCGCACTATGGAGAACAACTACGTGGTCATACCGAATTCCAATATCGCCAAAGAGAGGATCATAAACTACAAGGCCCCCTCCCCGGTCCTGGCTCTGTATCTTCGGGTTGGGACCAGCTATGAGGCTCCCCCCCACAAGGTCAAGAAGGCCATCTTGGAGATCGCGGCCCAGACCCCGGGAGTGTTGAAGGAGCCCGCCCCTCACATGCGCACTATCGACTACGGAGATTTCGCCATCGAATACGAGCTCAAGTTCTGGATCAACGAATACCAGCGCTATCCGATAATTCAGGATGATCTCAAAAGCCGCATCTGGTATCAGTTCAAGCGCATGGGGATTGAGATCCCCTTCCCCATCAGGACTCTGCGCTTCATGGAGAGGGTGAGAAAAAAGGAAGCCGAGAGAGCTCAGAACCTGTGGCAGGAGATTTTAGAGATTCTCAAACGATGTGAAATCTTCGCCCCGCTCTCCGAAGAACAACTGGTGATCCTTTCCAGGAACGCCAAGCTTCTCCCCTTTGGAACCGGCGAGTTCCTCATCGTGCAGGGAGAGGCAGGGGACTCTCTCTTCATAGTAAACAGGGGAGGGGTGGAGGTCTCGATTTTAGGAGCCGACGGCTCCAAGATCGTGCTTGCGGAGCTTGGTTCCGGGGAGAGCTTCGGAGAGGTCTCGCTCTTGACCGGAGAGGAAAGATCTGCCACCGTAAAGGCGCTCGAGGACACCGAGGCCGTGGTGGTCACCAGGGAGGACCTGCGGGGGATCATGAAAGAAACCCCCTCCCTGGCCGAGAGCTTAAGCCTCCAGTTGGAGAAGCGCCTAAGGGAGATGGAGGAGAAGAGAGTCGAGGACAAGAGGGAGTGGGAGGAGAAGGCAGAAATCAAGGAGGCTTCGGTCAAGTGGTTGCGGAAGATAAGAGAATTCTTCGACTTATAATCGTCGCGGTCGCGCTGACGTTACCCTTCTGGAGCTGCAGCTCCCGCAAGCCCAACATAGACCACTGGCAAAATCAGGGCACCATCCGCTTAGGAAGCCAGGGCAAAAAGCTCGGCTTCGTGAAGATGTCCTCCGAGATCGATAGGCTCCTGGGAACTCCATATAAATGGGGTGGCAGCACTTCTGAGGGACTAGACTGTTCCGGGTTGGTCTGTCTGGTTTACCAGAGAAGCTT
>JBHIBM010000104.1:0-6610 GCA_046759085.1 Candidatus Zixiibacteriota bacterium | reverse complement strand
GCTCCTCGCAATCGTTGCCCGCAGAAGCGATGATTCTGCTCCGCTAGGAAGTTCTTCTCTCTCAGGGAACGGATGGAGATCGACTACAAGACCCTGATCGCTAATCTCAGAAAGGGGAAGATCGATCCTCTTTATTTCTTCCACGGGCCTCAGGACTTTCTGAAGGAGGAGGCCTTATCTCTTCTAATCTCCAAGCTGGTCGACCCCAACCTCAGGAGCTTCAATCTGGACATCCTCTTTGGGCCCGACAGCAGCGCCGATGAGATTTTCAATCTCTCCTCTACGCTCCCGATTAACGCCGAGCGGCGATTGGTGATTGTCCGGGAGGCTCAGAGGCTACCGGTCCCAAGTAAGAACCGGCTTTTGAAGCTCTTGCCACATCAGTCCGATACCGCCACATTGGTTTTAGTCTGCACGGAGGTCAAATTCAACCAAAAATTCTATCAGGAGCTGAAAAAGCTGGCCACCGTCGTCAAATTTGGGAATCTCGCTTACGGAGAGGTCAGAAGCTGGCTCTCCTCCCAGGCTCGCAAATTGGGCAAAAAGCTTTCGCCGGAGGTGGTCAACTACCTTCTCGAGGCCGTCGGTGACAGTCTTTTCGATCTTGCCAACGAGCTGGAAAAGATGGCCTATTTCGTTGGGGAAAGAGGCCAGATCACCGCAGAGGACGTTCAGGCGGTCTTCGGACCGGGACATCCCAGCGAGATTTATGAGATCCTGGATCTGGTCGGCGAGAAGAGGATGGAGCCGGCGATGAAGGTCTTGAGCAATCTTTTTGCCTATCGCAAAAGCCCCAGCTGGATCACCGCCAGCCTGCGCAAACATTACAGCAGGCTTTACCTGCTCAAGGCTGCGAATGGGAAGCGCTTCGGGGAGGTTGCCGGGGAGTTAGGAATCTGGGAATCCAAACGGGAGTCATATCGAAGACAGGTCTCTTCACACACCTTAGACGAGCTCAAAGAGAAGATCTATCTTGTATACGATGCTGAACTTGATTTGCGCAGCACCCTCTCCAGGAAGCTGGTGTTGGAGCTTTTGATCTATAACCTCTGCCGCTGAAGAGGAGGTTGAGCTTTCCGCACAGATGGAGACCTAAAGGTCTCCGCTACTGTTTGCCTGCGCTCGTGAAAGACTTCACAGATTAGTCCTTGACAACAACGGCCCAACACGTTTATTTCCTATCTGTTTTAACAAGAAGCGGGGGGTGTGGGGCTGTGAACCATGAACTGTTAACCGTGAACCTCGCCAAGCGATGGGCCTTGAGTTCATAACCAGAGTAATAAAAACCTCCGCCATTGTCTCTTTGATCCAGCTTCCCTTTGTGGCCATCTATTTCGATTACAGGTATGGCCTGGGAATACTACTTGGTTGCCTCTGGGGAGTAGTGAACCTCCATTTCGTGAGATTTGTGGTCGTCTGTTACACCAACTTGTCCAGAAGGAGCAAGCGTCAGCTGTTGCTTTTGCTTCTTCTGAAATTTCCACTTCTCTATTTGGTGGGCTACCTGCTCTTAAAATCGAGCCTCTTTCCGGTTTTGAGTCTGGTGGTCGGTTTCACCCTCATATTCGCCGTCATTCTCCTGAAGGCATTGGGACGACTGCTTTTGTCCTTGGATGAATTCAAGACGGAAGGCTCGATTTTCGATAGGAAGGGCTCAGGAGGAGCGAGTTGAGCAGACTTCTTCTCATCCGAGTTCTTACCGAGGTCGCCGAGCGCGGTGGCGGAGGTGGGCACGAAGGGCGACCGGAGATCGCAAATTTCATTACCCTCCTCAATACCCTCTTTCATGGGGAGGGACTTGCCGGTGTGCTTTTGCACTATCAGGCGGTGGTGTTCGCCTGGATGGTAGTCGGAATAGTTGCTCTCTTCGCTTACTTGAGCTCTCGAAATCGCCGGCTGGTTCCGGGATCTCTACAGAATCTGGTTGAGATGGTGGTCGAAGGGCTTTACAACTTCTTCGTGGGGATATTGGGGCCGCAGGGTGAGAAGCTCGTTCCCTTTCTGGGGACACTATTTGTATACATATTCATAATGAACATCTTCGGGCTGGTGCCGGGGATGTTCTCGTCGACCTCCAATTTGAACGTCACCCTGGCGTTGGCCATATGTGTTTTCGTATACGTCCAGTATATTGGCATCCGGAGAAATGGTCTATTGGGATACTTGTGGCATATGGCTGGCAGTCCCAGGTCGTTAGTCGAATGGGTGTTGGTGCCTTTGAATCTGCCCATACATATACTTGGCGAACTGGCTCGGCCGGTCAGTCTCTCGCTGCGTCTTTTCGGCAACGTAACTGGTGAGGACGTCCTCATAGCGGCCTTCGTTGGATTGGGGATAGTGGCCCTGAGCTTTCTGAAGCTGCCGGTGGGATTGCCCCTACATGTTCCCTTCATATTTCTTGCTATTCTCACCAGCCTGATTCAGGCATTGGTTTTCGCGCTTCTGTCAACGGTATATTTCTCGCTGATGCTGCCGCACGAAGAGGAGCACAGCTAAGCCAGTTGATGCAATTTGAAGATAGTATATGAGAGACGGTAAAGAGACAATTCGATAGAAGGAGGAGAGATGCATTACAGCACCGCCCTGTCTTTTGCGCTTCCGTTGTCCTTGGGGATCGCCGCCCTGGGTTCGGCATTGGGCTTGGGGCATGCGGTCTCAGCGGCGATGAACTCAATGGGGCGCCAGCCGGACGCCGCCGCCAAAATCCAGGTGGGGATGATTATCGGGTGCGCTCTGATCGAGGCTTTGACCATTTACGCTCTGGTGACGGTGTTCGTTCTTCAGGGAAAGATCAGCTGAGGGGTATTCACAGCCCGCCTCAGGCGGGCAAGTAGATTAGGCGGATTCTTCGGTCTGTTAACTTCTCGCTTCGTATATCAACCGTGAGTCGATTGCGGCCGGAGAGCGTCGGCCAGCTCACTGGAGAAACGCTATGTTCGAAGCCTTAGGTCTGGAGCTGTCCCAGATTATCACCAACATCATCGGGTTTTTGATCGCCCTCTGGCTTTTGAAGAAGTTCGCCTGGAAACCGCTTCTCTCTACTCTGGAGGAGAGGCGTCAGAAAATAAAATCTGATCTCGAATCCGCTGCGAACAGAAAAAAGGAGATGGAGGGACTCTCCGCGGAGTTCGATGACAAGCTCAAGGAGATTGACGGCATCGCCCGCACCAGGATTCAAGAGGCAATCGTGGAGGGGAACAAAATTGCGGCCGAGATAAGGGAGAGTGCCCGCAAGGAATCGCGGGAGATCGTGACCAAAGCCCGAGCCGACCTGGCCCGGGATATCGCCAAGGCGAAAGTGGAGTTCAGGGACGATATGGTGCAGATGGCCTTGACGGCAGCAGAAAGGCTCATCCAGGAAAGACTGGACGAGAAGAAACACCGGGAGTTGATTCACGACTTCCTGGGTGAACTTGAGACCTTGAAGTAGGGAGGGGGTTTATCCCCCTCCGAGCGACGGTTATCTGGAGGCCATCGATAGTGCAGTGAGAGACTCGATCCCTGACAGGTAAAGATGTTAGCCCAACAGGTCGCAAGAAAATACGCCACCGCTCTGTTCGGCCTCGCCAAGGAGAAGGGGATCTTAGAAAAGGTCTCCGAGGAGTTCAGGGACTTAAAGCAACTCCTTGATGAGAACCGCCAGTTCACGGATTTCTTGACGGCACCTCAGATTCTGGAGGACGATAAACAGAAAGCAGTTCGACAGATTTTCAGCGAACGCGTTTCGAGCGGCTTCTTGCAGTTTCTGCTCCTCATGGTGTCAAAGCACCGGGTGCAGCACCTCGGTGTCACCGCCGATTATTTCGAAGGTTTGCTGCGGGAGGAGAAGGGGATTCTCAAGGCCAAGGTCATCACCGCAGTTCCCCTGAGCGAAGAGTTAAGACTTGGACTGAAAGAGAGGTTAGAGAGGCTATCCGGGAAACTGATTGTTCTCCATCCGGAAGTAGACCAAAGGACCATTGGTGGAATCATAGTCATTCTCAAAGACCAGATAATCGATATGAGCATCAGGTTTCAGCTGGACAAACTGCGGGATGAGCTCCTGGCAGTGAAGGTGCATTGAGCGATGAGATTCAGAGCGGATGGAGCAGATTGCGGTGCTGTCGGGAGTTTCTTCTCCGCCAGAGGTGGACCTGCCTCTGGCAGGCCGACGGCAGGTGTCAGGAGGAAACTCCTGACACCACCGTGAGTAGCGTTTCGCCGGGTGGTCACACGAGACCCCTATGGGGAACACCTGACGGCACCAACGACGGCAGATGTCAGGAACAGACTTCTGACACCACCGAGGTGCTCGTCGCTTATGATAGGTAGCAAAGACTTGTAGGGTTGTGCTTTTGAAAGGGAATGACGCTCTATCATTCTGGGGCCACATCGGGACGGGATTTGCTGCCGGGCTTTTCTCCGGCAGCCTGGTGGGATTCTCAGAGGCATTATATTTGGCCATCTTCGGCCCGGATCTGAAGGAGTTCTTCGTCTTCCCCTATGGAGTCGGGGTCTATGGTATCTGTTTTATGTTTCTCGGCATAGGCCTGGGTTTCTGTGGTTGGCTTCTCTCCAGGTTTTCAAGCAGAGATTTCAGCAGAGCCGCAAGCTTTGCAACTTACGGGGCGATTCTGTTCTCCGTGCTGGGGATCTTCATCGCCCAGTTCCGCATCGTCAGGGACCTCCGGGGTGAACAGCCGATACCGATGACTGGAAAGCTGCTTCTCCTTATCAGTTTGGTCGTAATCTTCCTTCTATACAGATTGATCTTCAAAACTCTATCCCGGAGGGGGGTTCTCAAGTGGGTTCCGAGCTTCCCGGGGGGGGTTGTCTGGGTCGTCGCTTTGGTTGTGTTACTCTACATCATCTCCTCCGCCATCAGTGGTCCTTCCTACACCATTGGACCTTTGCCCTCGCCGGAGGCGCAAGAGGCCTTGAAGGACCGACCCAACATCATCCTGATAATGATCGACACCCAGAGGGCGGATCGACTCTCCTGTTACGGTTACGAAAAGAATCGTACCCCACACATCGACAGTCTGGCTCTGGAGGGAGTGTTATTTAAGAGGGCCTTCGCTCAGTCCTCCTGGACTCGCCCCTCCACCGCAACTCTGATTACCTCCCTGTATGCCACTTCTCATCGTGCCATCAGAAAGCCGGACCGCTTGCCCGGTGTGGTCACCACCATCGCCGAGGTTCTAAACAGTCACGGCTATTACACCGGCGGGTTTGCCAACAACGCCAACGTCACCCCCTCTTTCAACTTCGACCAGGGTTACTCGGAGTATCATTATCTCGCTCCGGACTTTTTCTTCTTCGCCTCCGAGTCCGGTTCATATCTGACATTTTACAACCAGCTGCGGTTGATCCGGGAGAGGTTCATCTCTCAGAGGAAATACGTGAAGTATTACTATCAGGATGCCGAGGTCGTCACCGAGGAGGCGAAAAAATTCATCGATGGCCATGCCTCCAAGAGGTTTTTCCTCTTCTTGCACTACATGGAGCCGCACGATCCTTATTTCGTTCACCCATACAGCGGAGAAGGTTATGCCCGGGTCAATCGACCTAACCCCCCAGCCGAGCTGGCGCCGAGATATAGCGATGTTTACGACGGTGAGGTTTCCTATCTGGACGAATGGATCGGGAATCTGATGAGCTATCTGAAAAAGAGAGGGCTTTACGAGAACTGTCTGATAGTCTTCACCTCCGACCATGGAGAGGAGTTCCACGAACACAATGGCTGGTGGCATGGCACCAGCCTCTATGAGGAACAACTGCATGTCCCCCTGATAGTGAAACTGCCGGAGAGCAGATTCGCCGGGGAGGTGCGCGAAGAATTCACCAGGCTGTTGGACGTCGCTCCCACCATTCTGACTTTGACTGGGTTTCCCAGGCCGGAGGAGATGCAGGGTCGAAACCTCTTCTCCGACCAGGAGAGGCCTCAGTTCGTCTTCGCGGAGGAGGACCACGAGGGAAATATCCTTCAATCGGTCAGAACCGATGAGTGGAAACTAATTCTTGCTAACGAAGGAAACCCTCGAGGGGTGGAGCCGATTGAGCTTTACAATCTCGCAGAAGATCCCGAAGAGGCCAGAAACCTTGTCGAGGAGAATCCTGAAGTAGTCAACCTCTTGCGGGGATTTATTGAACAGACGATCCTCTTCGCCGAGGGGAAAGCGGTGGAGGCCGAACAGATCGAGATCGATGAAGCCACCCGGGAGAGGCTGAAAGCCTTAGGCTATGTGGAATAGAGGGGATAGGGGTTAGTAGATAGGGATTAGGCGGAAAGCAGTTTTCTTTGAATCGCTTCGATTAGAACCACCCACCTGAGGAGACCTTCTCAATCCGACATTTGCTACCCCTCTTAGGAGGGGAAATTTTTTGCTTGACATTTGCACAAATGTGCGGTATACTCTTTTTGTGATCTAACCGAGGGAAGAGAAGATGAAAGAGAAGCTGACCACTAAACAACGCCGGGTGCTGGATTTCATTGGCGACTGCATCCAACGAAACGGAGCTCCTCCCACCATCCGGGAGATAGGCAAGAGATTCAAGATGAGCTCCACCAACTCCGTGAGGGATGTCCTGAATGCGTTAGTCAGAAAGGGTTATATCCACAGGAAGCCTC
>JBHIBM010000103.1:0-6611 GCA_046759085.1 Candidatus Zixiibacteriota bacterium | reverse complement strand
CTCATTGGCCTGATCATAGGATTGACCTCGGGAAGCCTCTTCTACCTCTCCTCAACAGCTCGAGTGATTCATCTCGGTCTTTTTTCTTTGGCTCTCGTCGCTGCCATCTCTTATCACCTCTTGAGACCGATTCTGAGCCGGGAGAGCCGGGAACAGTTGGCCTTGAAGCTTGAGGATGCCTTTCCGGAACTTGAAGACCATTTGATTGCCTCCGTGGAGTTAGAATCCCGCTTGACTGAGAATCCCGAGAACTACTCCACCGATTTGATACGAGCGATAATCAAGAAGGCCTCGGAGCTCGTCGGAGGGATTGATCACAGGCTGGCGGTCGATAAGCGTCCCGTCTTTAAGTGGGGAAAGATCTCGCTCAGCCTGGTGGGTCTCTCTGTGCTTTTGGTGTTTCTCTTCGCGGGAGATCTCAAGAACTCCTTCTATCTTTTCTCACATCCCTTGACGGAGATTGAGCGGCCGCCTGACTTCATCTTCGAGGTGTCTCCGGGCGATGCCGAGGTCCTAAAATACGAGCCTCTCCTGGTAGGTGCCAAAACTGTCGGGAAAAAACCGGAGGAGGTCGAGATTCGCTGGCGGAACCAGGGTTCGGAGACACTCTTCAAAGAAAAGATGGAGCCAAGAGTGGAGAGTCTCCGCGATTCTCCGGACTACGACTTCTCTTACGAATTCAAAGAAATTCGCCGTAGCTTTAGCTATCGACTGGAAGCCAGAGGGGAGAGGTCTCCTCTTTATGCTGTAAACGTTCTGGATCCGCCGAGGATTACAGGACTGAAGCTGACTTTCCGTTATCCCCGCTACTCCGGAATCCCCACTACTGTGGTCGACGAGAACGACGGCAATATCGTCGCCCTGGTGGGAACGAAAGTCACCATCCAGGCCTCCTCCAATAAGAAGCTCGAAGGTGCCAAATTGATTTTCAAGAAGGGCGGAGTTCACCAGATGGAGGTCAAGGGTCAACGGGCGGCAGCTGAGATCAAGGTCAGCAAGGAGAATTCCTATCACATCGAGCTGGCGGACGGGTCGGGGAACGTCAATCCGGAGCCGATCACCTATAGAATCACCCCGCTTCAGGATGCTTATCCCACGGTGGAGATTACCTCTCCCGGCGCCAACGTCGATCTGAACGAGACCAGACTTCTGCCTTTCAGTTTCGAGGCCTATGACGATTACGGTTTTTCCAACCTGGAGCTTCATTATTTCCTGGAGAGCGAAGGGGCGAAGTCTCCGGAGTGGAGTCTGAACATTCCAGTGGGAGAGAAGGGAAGCACTCACCTTTTATCGGATTACAACTGGGACCTTACCAATCTGGGGATGATCCCGGGCGATGTCGTCACCTATTACCTGAAAGTCCATGACAACGATCTAATCTCCGGTCCAAAATCGGGGCGGAGCCAGAGCTTCACCGCCCGGTTTCCATCTCTTGATGAGATTCTGAGCGACCTCGATATCAGGCGAGAGGGGGAGGTGTTAGACTTAGAAGAGGTTTTGAGGCAGGAGAGACAGCTCCAGGAGAAACTAAGAGAGTTCTCAAGAGAGCTGCGCCGCAATCTCCCTGAAGACTGGCAGGAGAAAAAGGAGCTGGAGTCAGCGGTCCAGAAACAGGCGGAGCTCTCCCAGCGCTTAGCGGAGGTTGCTGATCAGATGGAAGAGACCATCAGAAAGGCGGAGGAGAACCAGTTGAACACCCTGGAGATGCTCTCCAAGATGATGGAGGTGAGACAACTCTTAGAGGAGATCGCCACACCGGAATTGAAGGAGGCTTTGAGGCGCCTCCAGGAGGCCTTGGAGCGGATGAAACCCGCAGACCTCCGAAGGGCTCTGGAGAAGTTTCAAATGAACCAGGAGGAGCTGCTTCAGAATCTGGAAAGAACCCTGGCTCTCTTGAAACAGTTGCAGGCGGAGCAAAAACTGGATGCCTTGACACAACTAGCGGAAAAGCTACTCAACGAGCAGAACGATATCAATCAGAGCTTAGAGTCCGCGGAGACATCGGAAGAGCAAAAACAGTTGGCTCGCAGAGAGGGTCAACAGGGAGAGGATTTCCAAACCCTGCAGAAGCAGTTTTCCTCCTTCCAGAGCAGTTGCCAGCAGAGCGGACTGGTTCCCCAGGAGAACTTGGACCAGATGCAGCGGAACTTGGACTCCGGCGAGATCCCCAAGAATATCTCCGAGATGCAACAGGACCTTCAAAGGGGTCAGATGCAGAGGGCGGGGCAGTGTGGCGGGGAACTGTCAAGAAGCTTCGCCTCCATGCTTGCCGACCTCCAAGGTATGCAGCAATGCATGAGCTCCTGTCTTTCGGCGGAGATAATGAGGGCGATCAAGAAAGCGACTTTTGACCTGCTCTACCTTTCCGGGAGGCAGGAGGAGCTCCACAATGAGGTTAAGGAGAGGAAATATCGTGACCCGGAACTGAGGCCCTTGGCGCGGGAACAGAAGAATCTTGAGTCCGGCACTTACAAGGTCTTAGAGGATGTCCGAGAGGTCTCCGAGATGAGCCTGTTCATACCCTTTGAGGTCTCAAAGACCATCTCACTGGCGGCCGGAGAGATGAAGACGGCGACAGAAAGGTTGGATGCTAAGAACCCCAACGCCAGGATTAGCCAGGTAGGAGCGATGGCAAATCTGAACCGGGCGGTGGATATGTTGCTCAGGGCCTTAGACCAGATCAAGAGCTCCGGGAGCGCCAGCGGTGCCTCCTCGATGCTCCAGCAGCTTCAGGGCTTGGGCCAGAGACAGGAGAGCCTCAATCAACAGACCGCACAGGCCCTTGGAAGTCAACAGCGCCTCTTTATGAGCCACCAGGACATGTTGGGACGGCTGGCCGCTGAACAGGATGCTATAAGGGAGTCTCTGAGGGAACTCTTCGAACAGATGCAGGGAGAGGGTCAGACTCTGGGGCGTCTGGAGGGGACCGAGGAGGAGATGAGTAAGGTCATTGAGGATCTGAAAAGAAGGAAGCTCAATCAAGAGGTGGTCGAGCGACAGGAGAGAATTCTGACGCGTCTGTTGGATTACCAGAAGTCGCTTCATCGCCAGGATTATACCCAGAAAAGAAGAGCCGATACCGCTGAGGATATGCTCAGGCGGAGTCCTCCAGAATTGACCGACCTGGGTGAAACCAAAGATGAAAGGAAAGAGGAAATCAAGAAGGCTTTGAAAGAGAGTTATCCGTTGCAATACGAGGAGCTGGTCAAGGCTTACTTCAAGAAGCTTTCGGAGAGTCTGAACGAGAATAGGTAATTCTCTAAAAGAGAATGTCAAATCACTCTCTAAATAGGTTTCAAGAACTTACCAGGAGGGGGATTGTTTTTCGAAAAGCGCCTGCGGAATTGGTTCTGTCTTTTGTCTTGGCAATTGTTTGCTGTTTGCTTGTGCAAGAGGCGTTGGGACAACAAGAGGAGCTGTTTTTCCCCTTCCGGCTTCACTTCACCGATAACCCCAGGGTGCATCATGCAGGCAGACTGATAGATCAGGGCAAATATGAGGAGGCGGTGGAGATCTTAGAGAAGGCCTTAGAGACCAATCCAAAGGACTCATTCGCCAGAGAGCTACTCAGGGAGGCTTACCTGAATCTGAAAGAATATGAGAAGCTGGAGCTCTTTCTCAAAGAGGAGTTGATGAAGAACCCGGGGAGCGCACAACTTCTCTCGGAGTTGGCTGACCTCTACTTCAAGCAGGAACGCACCAAGGAGGGGAGAGCCCTTCTGGAGGGGGCTTTAGGAAGCAAACCCTGGGAGATCAACACCTATAGAGTGGTCGCAGAGACGTACGCCCGAAACAGGAAGTTCTCAGAGGCGATAGAGACTTATCGTTTGGCCCGCAAAAACCTCAAGAAGCCTTACGCCTTCGCCTTCGAGATCGCAGGCATGTATGAGAACATGGGAGAGTGGAAAGAGGCCTCCCAGGAGTACCTGCTTTATCTTCGGGGCAACCCACGAAAGCTGAGAAGTGTGAGCCTGAGGCTATCGTCCATAATTCAGACCGGCGCCGACCAGGGGGAGATCAAGTCTGCCATCTCGAGCGCCATCCGCCGGAGTCCTAAGGATGTGACCCTGTATCGGCTATACGGTGAGATTCTGCTGGGGGCCGGAGAGTTCGACCAGGCCCTGGAGCACTACAAGATCTGTGAGTTGCTCTCCGAGAGGAAGAGCACTCCTCTGCTTGATTTCTCCTCCAAATGCTTAGAATATAAGGCTTACAGAACTGCGCGGGAGGCCATCAAATATCTGTTTGACAAGAAACCGCCCTCTGGTCCCTCCAGACATCGGGCTCTCGTCAACATGGCGAAGGCCTATCAGGGTCTCGGGCAAAGCCAGAGGGCTATAGAGACTTATCGGGAGGTGGTCGAATCCAAGGCACATTTGAAGTTGAAGGCGGAGGCCAGCTTCGCCGTCGCCGAGATCGAGCTTTATGAGTTGAACGATCCAGAGAGAGCGTTAGAGGATTTCCAGAAGGTCATCCGGGATTACCCCCTGGGCTCTTATCGCCTGCAATCCAAACTGCGCAGTGCCGATTGCCTTTTGATGATGAATGAGCTTGAGAGGGCCTCAGAACTCTACGAAGAGGTGGCCTCCGGTCGAGAGAAGTCGCCGGCAGTGGAGGAGGCGCGCCTGCGCCGCGGAGACCTTCAGCTCTATTCCGGCAATTACCAGAACGCGAAGAGGACATACGGTAGACTAATCCGAGACTTCCCCAAAGGCTTTTTCATAAATGACTGTTTGGAGCGTCAATTTCTTCTGACCGAACTGCAGGATACGAGTTCTAATCGGCTCACCCCTCTGGCACATCTTTTTCTTTTAGAGGCAGAGAGGAAATTCGAGGAGGCTTTGGCTCAGATAGGATCGCTTGACTATTCCCAAAATGCTTTTTTGAGGGATATGCTCTCCTATCGTCGCGCCTCGATAAATCGGCAACTGGATAGACCCCAGGAGGCGCTAAAATCGCTGGAGGAGATTGCAAGCAATTCCCCCGACGGGTTCTATGCTCCTTTCTCACTGCTTCTGAAAGCCAAAATACTGTCAGAAGATTTGGGAAAGGAGGAGGAGGCTGGTCAAGTCTACAAAGAGATAATGGAGAACTACGAGGACTCACTAGTATCCGAAGAGGCTCGAGAGAGATTGAGGACCTTAGGGGCGTCTTAGAGGTGACCCTTGGCGTCAGGCCTAGGGCTGTACGAGACCCGTTTCGCTCCTGACACAACACCCAAGCGGCAGACAGTAAATGGTAAATGGTTTCCCTAACCCCTATCTCCTGTCTCCTGTTCCCTGTTTTAAGTGTTTGTCGAAGAAATCTACCATGCGACGATAGAGGATGAGGTTGTTCTTTCTCTTGGAGACACCGTGTCCCTCGTCGGGAAATATGAGGCTGTCAACGGCAACTCCTCGGTCTGACAAAGCCTTTATTATCTGGCGGGCCTCCCCAACCGGCACCCGAGGGTCATTTTCGCCGTGAACAACCAGAAGGGGGGTTTCGATCTTATCGACTTTGTGGATGGGGGAGATTTTTCTTAAGAAGTCACGGTCGCTCAAGGGCCCATATTCGGCCTCTCGGAGAGCGCGACGATAGGCGCGGGTGTTCTCTAAGAAGCTGACGAAGTTGGCGATTCCCACACTCTCAAATGCTGCCGAGAAGAGATCCGGATACTCAGTGATTCCCGCCAAGACCATGTAGCCGCCGTAGCTGCCCCCCTTGATACCCACGATCCCCTTTCTGGTGTAACCCTTCTTAATCAGCCATTCCACCGCGTATTTGAGATCCTTGACGGAATCGAGTCGCTTCTTGTAGTTGTCCAGGGCCATATACTCCTTGCCGTAGCCGGAGCTGCCTCTGACGTTGGGAGCGAAGACTCCGTAACCGTTCAGGAGGAGGTATTGAAAGTGGCGATAGAAATAGGGGCGGAACTGTGACTCCGGACCCCCGTGGGCGTGAACGATAAACGGGATTGGCTCGCCACTGTAAGTTGGCGGCAGATACAGTAACCCCGGGATCTTCCGTTTGTCGAAGGTCTTGTATCTGACCAGTTGCGGCTCGACGAACAGGGAGGGATCAATCCCGGCATAGATGGAGTTGGTCAGCTTCTTTAGTTCCGAGTTGTGAAGATCCCACATCCAGACGTCCTCGGTCTTGGTGGGGCTGTTGAAGACAAAGAGCAGCTTTCCGTCTCTGGCGAAATACGGCTCTGTGACCAGCCCGCTCAGAGGTGGGGTGGGCAACAGCTCCCCGGTCACTAAATCCTTTATGTAGAGATTGCCGTAACCGTCCTCGTTTAAGACCCAGGCGAGGTATCTCCCCTCCGGGCTTAGGACCATCTCCTCTGTCTCCCAGATGGTCTCCTCCTGTCCGACGGAGTCGGATCCGCCCACGGCGGAAAGGTATTCAATTCTTCGAGTGGCAACGTCGATTTTGGCGACTCGCAGAAGCCCCTCTTTGTTTTCGTTTGTGATCAGGTGTATGAAGCGACCGTCCGGCGAAAACGCTGGGTAGTCGTAAACGACATCACCTTTGTGAGGGGTGAGATGTACTCTCTGTCTCGAATCGATGTCAAAGAGATGCAGGTCGGAGTTGTAGTTCGAAGTCCAGTGGGCAAGCAGGAGGGT
>JBHIBM010000102.1:0-6648 GCA_046759085.1 Candidatus Zixiibacteriota bacterium | reverse complement strand
GGAGGATCAGACCTCTCGCCCAACGAAGTAAATCCATAATAGATATTGATGCCCTTGCAAGTCAAGGGAAAACTGTACTTCCCGACCGACGATCCCTTTCGCCGGAGACGGATCAGCCTCGGGCTGGAAGTCCTTGTCTGTAAACCACAACTGTTGCCTGGGGTGTGGCGCCCATCTCTTCCCCAGGGAGCTAGGCCTTTTCTATCTTATTCCCCCAATTCCCGCCCGGTAGTCTATGCTACCCACGCCGGAGGCAGAGGGGGAGGGATCAGGATGTCTGCTCCTCCGGGATTTTTCTGTTGACATATTCCCAATTGGTGTTAAATTGTTATCTCAAGTTCGTTAGTTATAATATGCTTAGATGCAAACAGATATCGAGCCTTCTAACCCTTCTCTTCTCCTGGCTTCTTCTTTGCTCGCCTCTTGAGGGCGCAAAATATGCTGGAGAGTTCTTGGATTTGGGCGTTGGTGCCCGTCCCCTGGGGATGGGTTCGGCCTATGTCGCTTTAGTCGACGACGTCACTTCGACCTACTGGAACCCGGCCGGGCTTGCGCAGTTGCAGCACAAGGAGATAATGTTCATGCACGCCGAGACCTTCGGCAATCTTTTGAACCATGACTATTTCGGCTTCGCCTTTCCGCTTTCTGGCGCGCAGGCTACTCTGGGGGTGAGTTTCATCTATCTCGGGGGAGGGGGAATCAAACTGACCGATCTAGATTACTCCAGCCCCAATGATAAGAGCCCTTATGACTATACTTTCAAACAGGTGGGGGAGGAGAGTCACGGAGATTACTCCCTCTATTTCTCATACGCCCGCAAGGCCAAATCCAAGCTCTCCTGGGGAGGCGGCGCCAAGGTCATCTATCGCAAGATCGCCGGATATTCCGGCACCGGATTGGGGTTGGACCTGGGGGTCAGGTACCTGCCGCGAGACTGGCTTTCTCTGGGAGCGCGACTCGCCGATGCCACCTCCACATACCTGTCGTATTCCACCGGGGAGAAGGAATCGATTCTGCCCTCCCTCCGCTTGGGAGGAGCCATCTCCAAGAGATACAAGTCCTTCCAATTTACGGGTGCACTGGATGGCCACCTCTTCTTGGAGGGGCGGGACTATGCCTCCCAGCTTTCCTGGGGGGAGCTTTCAGCGGACACTTACGCCGGTGCTGAAGTCGGCTTCAAAGATAGGGTTTGGGGACGGCTTGGTTCCGAGAGGGGTCATCTCACCGCCGGGGGAGGCATTAGATACAGGAATTTGCTTGTCGATTTCGCCTTTCTCAGCCACGAGCAATTGGATGACAGTTATCGCCTCTCCCTGAAACTTCGGCTTTAGGAGAAGAGTCTACCCTTCATAAAGATAAAGATCTCAAATTCAAGTGGTTTCATGAAAGGATAATGCGGTTATGCTCTCCACAAACCTATCAATTCGGATAATTCTAGCGCTCTGCCTCGTCGGTTTCCTGCTGTTAGAGGGGTGTTCCTGGGGACCGATGGTCAAAAAGGATACGGAAAACGTCGCCTACGTCAATGGATGGCCCATAAGTTACGCCAGCTTCGATTCCACAGCCAAGGCCAAGAGAATCCAGCCCACCGGAAATGCCGAAAAGGATGCGGAGAAAAAAAGGGAGGTTGTGGAGATTCTGATTGGCGAGGTCCTGATCGAACAGGAGACAAAACGTACCGAGTCTGCCTTAGAAGGGGACCCCGAATTCTCAAAGGAGCTTGAGGAGAAACTGTCGACCAAGGCCTTGAGGTTGCTTTACGATGACGAGGTCAGCGCCAGGGCAGAGGTCACCGACGAGGACATCGAGAAATACTATAATGAGAACAAGGAGATCTATAAGCTCCGGGAGACGATCGCAGCCAGCCACATCCTCATCAGACCTCAGATCGATTCGGTGGATGCCAAGGATCCTCGAAAGCTGAGAAAGGCCGAGCAGAAAGCTAAGAAGAAGGCTTTGGCCATACTGAAAGAGCTTAAAGAGGGAGCAGATTTCGTCGAGCTTGCCAAAAGCCAGAGTCAGGACGAGGCCAGCAAGAATCGAGGTGGAAATCTGGGGCTCTTCGGGAGGGGGCGGATGGTCCCCGAGTTCGAGGAGGTAGCCTTTGCCCTCCCGCTGGGGGAGCTCTCAGACCCAGTCAAGACCGAGTTCGGCTATCACATTATCAAAGTCACCCAACACAATCCCGAGAGATACAAGCCTCTGGACATCGAGGTAAAAAACCAGATAAGGAGGCAGGAACGGACTCGACGGGAACGGGAGGTGGGCCAGGCATACGTCGACAGCGTTGGAGATGCGGCCGAATACCTGTACAACGAGGAGGTCTTGGCCTCCAGCGACACCACCTTCTCGGACAGCCTCTGGGTGATGGTGGTGAACGGCGTCGACACCAGCTATTACGGTAAGCTCCGCCAGGAGATGCCCAAGTATACGCAGGTCAAAGGCCTGGAGGAGTTGACCTCGGAGGACAAAGAGGATCTGCTTAAGACCCTCTCACTGACCAGGTTACTGGAGAAGGTTGCCCAAAAGAGAGGTTACTACCAGAGCCCGGAGGTCTTAGAGGAGGCGGAGACGATAAGGAAGGAGAAAGCAAAGAGCTTGGTGCGGGAAAACTTGACCGACCAGGATTATGTCCCCACCGAGGAGGAGATCGAGGACTATTACAACGAACATTTAGACGAATACACCGTCCAAAAACCGCTGCACGTATATCACATCATCTTCACTGACTCGGCCTTTGCCACCGTAATCTTAGACTCCATAAGAGATGGCGCCGACTTCGTGGAGATGGCGAAGAGGTATTATCCCGGGGAGAAGGAGATTCGGGAGATCGCTTATGATTTGGATTTCATCTCCGAGAGAGAGCTGTCCCGAGAGTTCTTCGAAGCCGCCAACAAGTTAGAGGTCAAGGAGGTTGGAGGACCGGTCAAAACCGAATGGGGCTATCACATCATCAAGCTGATGGAGCGAAAGATGGGCCGCAGCTTAGACCAGATGCGAACCGCCATTCGCCAGATTTTGAAGGGGGTCAAAAACGAGGAAGCCAAGAAGAGTTACGTGGCGCGCCTGCGCGGCGGCGCCGAGGTGGAGATCAATGACTGGCTTGTCAAAAGATACGTCTTGACCGGCATCGCCCGTTCTGTGGCCACCGGCAAAACAAGATAGGTTTACAGCAGTGAATGGTCGGCGAGAGTAACTGATGAAAGCGGGTCAAAATCCTGCTTTTCTAATTGTGGACCTCTCCCTACAAAGATGAGGCAGAACTTCCCCATCTTTTCAGCCCTCTCCGGTGAGAGACACGGAACGATTCACTTGCTACGCCCGCGGTGAGATTGAAACCTCCGACTAACTATCAAGCGACAGGCCTCCCCAGATCTGCCCGGAGAGGCTCGACCGAACATCATCAATAGGCCGAAAGGTCCGAGGTCAGGAACTTCAGCTTCTCCCTTCGCCGTTTGACATCTAAAGGCATCTTTAATAAATTCACGCTTGGGTGCCGACAAAAGGGAAAGTGACGCTTTCGCGTTGAGTCGTATATGCACAAAGTAATGGCCATCGGTTTGGACGGTACCGGTTGGGATCTCATTACCCCCTGGATCCAGGCCGGCCAGCTTCCCAATTTCAAGCGACTGATGGAGGCCGGCACCTGCGGGGTCTTGCGTACCACCATCCCTTGTATCACTTGCCCGGCTCTGCCCTCCTTTTACACCGGCAAAAACCCCGGCAACATCGGGCTTTTCGCTTTCAACAAACCGGACGGCAGCTTCATGACCTACCGGGATATCAACAGCCGCACCATCTGGGAGATCTTGAGCTCGAACGGAAAGAAGTGTGGCGTTTTCAACCTCAGGACCACCTATCCCCCGCAGCCCACTAACGGAATCATCTTAGCCGGCACCCACAATCCCACCAAACAGCGTGACTACATCTACCCTGAGGGGCTCAGACGACAGGTCTCAGACTTCCACCTCACCATGAAGGCTCTGACCCAGATCAATATCGATCTTCTGAAGGGCAAACGGGAGGCGGTGGAGGCCTTGATGAGGGTCACTCGAAATCGCTTTCGGATCGCAACCGATTTTCTCGACCAGGAGGACTTCGATTTCTTCTTGCTCTGGATCGAACACTCCGATTCCGTTCAGCACTGGAGCTGGCACCGACAGGATTACATCCTCGATTTCTTCAAGATGCTGGATGGGCTTATTGGAGAGGTCATGGAAAAGTACTCGCGAGACCATAACATCTTTTTTCTCTCCGACCACGGCTTCGGCGGATACAAGACCCGCGAGTTTTTTGTCAACAGCTGGTTGAGGAAAGAGGGATACCTCCGGATGCAAAATCGGAGATTGGCTATCAGCACTTATTATACCGCGTATAATTTGGCCTCCAAGCTTTTCGGATTGGGGTCGCCGGGGATGTGGCTGCGCGTCTACTCCAAGATTTTGGTGAAGCTGCTTTTCAAATACTTCGGAAAGAAAGGCCCCCGGGCGACCGGGCAACAGAAGAGAATCCTGGCCTCCAAGCGACGTTTCCTCTTCGGCGTCGACTGGCAGAATAGCCTGGCCTATTCCGACCTGAACTGGTGCATCCGCCTGAACAAAAAGGGCCTCTCCCAGTCGGAACGGGACAGAATCATAGGCGAGATAATAGAGAAGCTCCACGATCTATACGACTCCGAGGGCAACAGGGTGGTGAAGAAAGCCCTGCGGAGAGAGGAGATATATGAGGGGATATACCTGGAGCAGCTGCCGGAGATAATCATTCTGTATAGCAACCAGTATAGCGGGCGCAACACTTTGACGCGAAAGATCACCAACAGGATCGCTCACCCGAGCAAGGTGGGCTCCCACCAGGACGCCATTGAAGCCGTAATCATGGCGATGGGACCGGATGTGAGAAAGGGAGGGAAGATTCAGAACGCCAACATCTACGACCTTGCTCCCACATTCCTGCATTTGATGGGAGAGGCCGTTCCCGACGACATGGATGGTGAAGTCCTGAAAGAGCTGTTCGACGAAAACTCTGAGGCCTATGCCAGAGAGGTCAGCTACAGCCCCGGAGAAGGATTAATCGATCGGGAGGCCCACGTAATGGACAGGGAGGAAAGAAAGGAAATGGAAAAATCACTCCGGGCCTTAGGATACATAGATTAGCACTCATATCTGATAGGTAGTATGCTCACCATCATAGAGCCTACGACAGATAAAACGTTCATTGCTCGCTACCCTTTTGGGGCTTTCCCCTCCGATATGTCCACCTGTCGTTCAGAGTGAAGTTCAATACTACTCCAACCACTATCCCCACCACGTTCGCATACATGTAATACCAGCCGAATATGGAAGTCAGTATCCACAGAGTCGCGATATTGCCAACGAAGGATGAGAAGTTGGCGGAGATGTTGTATTTGATCAGCCTTCCGAAAAACTGCAGCGCCCCCTTCTTTCTCCGGTCCCTCCAGGTCCAGATGTCGTTCCAGAAGAAGTTGTTGAGAATAGCAATCTCTATTGCAATGATGCCGGATAAGAGGTAGAAGAGTCCAAAGACGTCCGTGAACAGGTATAACATCCCCATATTGAGGATAACCCCGCCCCCTCCCACCAGGCAGAATTTCAGAAACCTCCTGGGGGTTTCCAGGGTCGCACCGTATTTGATTTTCTCAATCAGAGTGGAACTGTTTTTAATCACAGGCTTCTTACTTACGCCGGCTTAGTGACCTCCAGGATTCAATCCCTTGTAATTATAACACCTATATATATGAAACGTCGTCACCAATCTGTCCTTACGATAGATCTTCAGAGGTGACTCAGCAACTACATTATCGAAAAGAAGCTTCAATCTGTCAAGCTCTTTGTATTCGTTACGCTGATCATAGACGAAGATCGCATCTCTGCCAATGAGGGTGTCGGGACGAGACCAATAATCATACTGTAAACCCGGTCTTCCGACAACGTTGTTTGAGACCGTTTCCGGTTTGCCTGGAAGATAAAAGGCCATCTCGGAGGCGCTTTTATATTCATATCCAATATAGATCAATCTCTCCCTATCGAGCATATCGTCTGCGATTGATCCGACAACCCTCCCCAACTGTCTGTACCCGGTCACAGTATCGGCAGAGGCGGAGAAGGTCAAAAAGGGGAATAGCGCATCCAGATGTAAAAGCAAGGTTATAACCGCTGTGAAGACCAACGCCACCCGTCCGAAGTTCTTCCATCTGCCGATTACTCCAGGGGGTTTTAACTTCTCCTTATCAAAGTAGAAGAACAGCATCGCCAGAATTCCGGTTATGTATCCCGCCGTGGGCCAGTTCATCTTCACCCAGGTGCGCAGAGCCGTGATTGTGAAGAAAACCAGTATAGGTGCTGACATCGAGAAGATGAAAAGCAATTTCGTTTCGCTTCTCTTGATTCCCGCAATCCCGCTTTTTGCGACCGCATAGACTATGAAAGGACATAAAAGAAGTCCGACAACGCCTAACTGCGTCCCGATATATCCGAAGAAGAAATCGGGCCTGAAGGAGAGCATCTCTCCGGCACGCCTGCCGGTCTGAAAGAGAAATGACACCCACCCGTGGTTGTAGTTCCAGATGAAAACCGGGGAGGCGCACAGCGCTGCCACCAACATTGCGATGTAGGGTTGAGGGGTGGCTCA
>JBHIBM010000101.1:0-6701 GCA_046759085.1 Candidatus Zixiibacteriota bacterium | reverse complement strand
GAACACATGATGTTCAAGGGAACGAAAAACGTCGGCACCTGGAACTACGGGGCCGAAGCGCCGCTCCTCGCCAAAATCGACAGCCTGGCTCAGGAGTGGAGATCGGAGGTGGAATGCACCAGACATCCTTTGTATCGAGGCCACACCCCCAGGCTGGAGGAATTGAGGCAGGAAATTGCTGAGGTCCAACAAGAGGAGAAAGACTATGTCATCAAGGATGAGCTCTGGGAGACCTACATGAAAAACGGCGGGATCCGGCTCAACGCCTCCACCGGAAACGACGGCACTCAGTATTTTGTCAGTCTGCCCGCGAACACAATTGAGCTCTGGGCTTATCTGGAATCCGACCGCATTGCCAATCCGATCTTCCGGGAGTTCTACTCCGAACGCGATGTCGTCAATGAGGAGAGACGCCTGCGCACCGACGACCAGCCCTGGGGGAAACTCTGGGAGGAATTCTATGCCGCCGCCTTTGCGGCCCATCCTTACAGTTGGCCCGTTGTAGGGTGGGCCACCGACATTCAGACCGTGATGCGGGAGGACGTCGAGATATTCTTCAGGACTTACTACGCACCCAACAACACCATCGCCGTCATCGTGGGTGACGTCAACCCGGCGGAGGTCATCGACCTCTGTGAGAAATACTTCGGTCCCGTACCGGCACAAGAGCCACCACCACCAGTGGTCACGGAGGAACCCCCGCAAACCGGTGAGAGACGGGTGACGGTTCAGTTCGATGCCGAGCCGATCGTGGCTATTGGCTATCATGTCCCAGGAGGCGGAGATCCCGATCAGCCGGTCTTGGAGGTCATCACCTCCCTGCTCTCCAGAGGCAAGACCAGCCGCTTCTACAAGAATATCGTCGAGAAAAAGCTCGCCACCTCCGTGAATGCCTATGCTCCCTTTTCACGCTATCCGGAGCTCTTCACCGTCACTGCGACTCCCCTGAAACCTCACAGCACTCAGGAGGTGGAAGAGGCTATCTATGTCGAGCTTGAAAAGTTGAAGACCGAGCCGGTCACTACATGGGAACTGGAGAAATTCGCAAATCAACTGGAGGCCGATTTTATCCGAGGAATGAAGTCCGATATGGGAATGGCCTGGAGGCTGGGGAACTATCAAGCTCTGGTGGGCGATTGGCGCTACTTACTGCAGCATAAAACAGAGCGCGGAGAGGTCACTCCGGAAGACATCATGAGAGTCGCCAAAAAGTATCTCAACGATCATAACCGCACCGTCGCCACCCTGGTGAAAGAAGAGAGCAACAAGAAAATCACCAGGATCAAACCCGAAGGTTCGAAACATCATTATTGATCTTGTAGGGTGAATCAGGACAATTCCGTTTGAAGATAAAGGAATCAGAAATGGATAAAAGAAGTTCTTTAGCCAAGGCGTCAACGACATTCTTGATAAGCACATTCCTGTTTTCGGCACTCACCAGCGGACTCCTCGCGCAAGAGCGGCCGAAGCTGTCTCCAGCCGCGAAAAAAATCGCCGCCTTCGAATATGAGGAGCTGAAGTGGAAGGTGCCGGAGGTGGGCAAAGAGGTCAAGCGCAAAGTCTTGAGAAACGGGATGATTCTCTACCTTATGGAAAATCACGAACTGCCCACCTTCGAGATGCGAGCCATCGTCCGCACCGGCGGCATTTACGAACCGGTAGAGCAGACCGGTTTGGCCTCCCTCGCCGGAACGGTGATGCGCACTGGCGGAACCAGGTCGATGACGCCGGATGAGCTTAACCGCCGGCTGGAATATGTCGGCGCCAGAGTGAACAGTTGGGTGGGGGCTGAGTCCGGCGGAGCAAGTCTCTCCTGTCTCTCAAAGGACACTGACGAAGCGCTGCAGATATTTGCGGATGTCTTGATGCATCCAGGTTTCAACGAGGAGCAACTAGAGCTGGAGAAGGAGAAAAGAAAAGAGGCCATTCGCAGGAGAAACGACCGCCCCGGCTCCATACTCAACCGAGAATTTAACCACCTCCTTTACGCGGACCACCCTTACGGTCGAATTCAGGAGTGGGAACAGATTAAGGATTTGACACCGGAGGATCTGAAACGTTTCCATCAAAGATACTTCAAGCCCAACAACATCATCCTGGGGGTTGCCGGTGACTTCAACACTAAGCGAATCATCAAGAAGATCGAGAAGGCTTTCAAGAGCTGGAAGAAGGGAAGGGTCGATTCCCCCGCAAGACCGAAAATCACAAAAAGCCACCGGCCCGGAGTCTATCTCATCAAAAAGGAGATAACTCAGTCCAACGTCCGGATGGGACACCTGGGGGTTAAGCTGGGGAATCCGGATGAATATGCCATCCGGGTGATGAATTTCATCTTAGGAGGAGGTTCTTTCACCTCCAGGATGACCTCCAAGGTGCGCTCCGATGAAGGATTGGCTTATTCGGTTCGCTCAAGCTTCGATACCGGCTCTAAGGACTACGGGATCTTTTCAGCGAGCTGCCAGACCAAAGTCGGAAGCACCCACCGTGCCATCGAGCTGATGTTAGAGGAGATCAAAAAGATTCAAGAAGGTCTTGTCGCGGAAGAGGAACTGCAAACCGCCAAGGAGGCTTACATAAACAAGTACGTTTTCAATTTCACCGATCCCATCTCGGTCCTGACACAGTTGATGTATATCGAGTATAATGACCGCCCTAAAGATTACCTGCAGACCTATCTGGACAACGTCCGTAAAGTCACCAGAGGGGATGTGTTGCGAGTGGCGAAGAAATATCTCAAACCGGAGGGCTTAACCCTTCTGGTCGTTGGCGACATTCCCAAATTCGACAAGCCTCTGCACGATTTCGGGGATGTCACCGTCATCCCTCTCGAAGAACCCAGGATCGATTGAAAACATAAAGGGCGGGAGTCTAACTCCCGCCCTAGCTTTTAGGGGTAAGCGGTGTTTCTCGGCAAGGGCAATTGAGGACTCGCGCAGGGGTCAGGATGGTCTGTGAAACGTGAACCATGAACCGTGACCACTTGCCGGCCGCTAGCTTCCTACCTCCTTCACATAATCTTCGAAACTCCGGTTTTTGTAATGTCCCTCCCCGACGTAGTTGGCAATTGCCGCGAAGTCTTTGGCCTTTATGTAGCCGGGCATACCCCCGATAATATCCCCGTTCGGTTCTAGGAAAACATTCATCGGAAAACCGCGTACTCCAAAGACCTGCCGCGACAGTTGAGCTAAGCTGTAACTCTTGCCCTGGTAAGTAACGACCTCTTTGGACTCCCCATCTATCGTGACCGGAATCAGATTCGAGAAGGCAAGCTTTACCTCCGAATCGGTGAAGGTCTCCCGCCTCATTTTTTTGCACCACGAGCACCATTTGGCATCAATGAAAAGATAAACCGGTTTATCCGTTTCGCTGGCGACCCTCAAACCCTCATCGAAACTGTGCCAAGTGAGCTTCGCAGAGGTCAGCTCCGTTGAAGAGGCTGTCTTTGGAGGGCTCGCCTCCTCGGTGCCGGTCTCTTCGGAACCGCAGTTGGAGACTGAAAACATCCCAAGGGCTAAGAACAAAAAGATGTATTTGAATCTGGACATTTTCAATCAACTCCTTCGAGACGTGAGCAACTGCTCACTTTTGCGAGGCTCAAGTGAGTGAGCCGCTGGAACAAGAAGAGCTCCCGGAAGAGCCCGAGGTGGCAAAAGCAGAGAAGAGCTTGGTGACCTCTGTGGAGCTGCACTCCGGGCATTGGAGCTTGCTGGTGTCGTCTGAGGTGCGGACGAGCTTCTCGAAAACCCTCCCGCAACTCTGGCATCGAAACTCATGTAAGGGCATACCCTCTTCTCCTCCCGACTTCGAGATCAGACCTGACCTCAAAAAAACTATCAGGTGTACGTTTTGTTAGTCCCATAACCGCAGACGGGGCTTTCAGTTCCCTGTTCTCACCGACCTGCGGTTCAGCGAAATGGCAGTTGGGGCATTCCTGTCCCGGTCTGAGATAGGCAATGTAGGGTTAACGTTCGCAAACCGGGGCTTTTTCATTCCACTCATCTTCCATTTTAGATCAGCCAGGCCACAAGAAGTCCAACCGCCCCCCAGTAAAAAGCACCGATGTGGGGATTGCAGGTCAAGGGACATGAGCCTCCAGTCTGGCTCAGGTGGCTGCCTAAGAAAAAGCCGAAAACGGCACCAACTGCCAGACCCGCAATCAGCTTAAGTACCATCCGTCTCTTCAGCATCCAGTAGCGCCTAATCGACAGAGCTCGAAGTTGACCATTTTCCTTCCCGCGCTCGGAATCTCAGTTATAAACTCAGCCAGATGTATCAGGTTCCAGCCCGGAGGCTCTTTCTGGCAGTTGTCCTATAAAGTTACAGCTCCTTTTTCTGCGTCTCCGGACGGAACTGGAAAATGAACAGCCCATCTCCGGTGTCGGCCATGTAAATGTAGTCGTCAACGACCAAAACATTGCGAGCATGGCCGGCAGTCTCGTGATACCCCTCCTCGTATGGATTAGAGGGGTCGGAGACATCAACGATGCACAAACCCCGGTAGCCATCGGCTATGTAAGCATGATTGTCCTTAACGAAAAGTCCCCGGGCGTAGCCCTTGGTACCGCAAGCACCGAGCAGGCGGATGTTGGAGAGGTCAGAAATATCCAGAATCTTCAAACCGGTGTAACCATCGTTGACGTAAGCTAAATCGCCGATCACCCAGACGTCGTTTATGACATCCTCCGCCGGGTAGGAGGCAATTTCAGTTGGTTTATGGGGATTGGAGACGTCGATGACGAACAAGCCACTCTTTCCGGCGGCAAGGTAGAGATAGTCACCAACAAGAAAGAAGCTCCTCGAGAACCCGCCGGGATGGAAAGATCCCTTCACACCAGGTTGGGAAGGATTGGAAACATCGATGATCCGCAAACCTCCCCTCCCATCGGCAACATAGGCATACCCTTTGTTCACAAAGACATCGACGGCGCGATCCTCCGTTGGGCAACTTCCCACCTCCTGAGGGGCAGAAGTATTGGTTACGTCAACGATCACCAATCCCTCCTCTCCAGCGGTCAGATAGGCATAATCTCCTTCAGCAAAGACGTTGTAGATCGACTTCCTCCCGGTGAAATCTCCCACCTCGTAAGGATGAGAGGGACGAGATATGTCGAGTATCCTGAGTCCCCCCTGAGTATCCGCCACGTAAGCATGTTCACCCACCACCGACACCCCATAGGAGTAATCGCCGGTGTGATAGTGGCCCACCCCGGAAGGTTTGGAGGGAATGGAAACATCAATAATCCTTAGCCCGCCCCTCCAATCGGCCAAATAGGCGTCGTTATCGAGAACAAAAAGATCCACGGCCCGTCCCCCGGTGTAGTAGAATCCTTGCTCATAAATGACCGAAGGGTCGGAGAGGTTGAGAATGCGCAACCCACCGCCAGCATCGGCAACGTAGGCGAAGCCATCACTGACAAGAGCTTGATGAGCGCTCCCGGGAGTGTCGTAACCACCCTGCTTTTGAGGACTTTCGGGGTCGGCGACGTCGACAGCACAGATGCCCGCACCCCATTGGGCGATATAGGCGCGGTCATCATCCACAAACACCTCCACCGCTCGACCTTTGGTTTTGTAGAATCCGACCTCCTCCGGGCGGGAGGGATCGGAGATGTCGAGGATGACCAAACCCTGCCTGCCGCAAGCAAGATAGAGGTGTTTGCCCTTGATGTAGACTCCTTTGACCTCGCCCTCGATGCTATAGCCGCCGACCCTTCTGAGTTTGCGGGGATTGGAAATATCAACTATAACCAAGCCACTATCCCCGTCAGCAACATAGGCCTTTTTCTTATATAGGAAGAGGTCTGAGGCCTTGCCAGCGGTGTCGAAAACCCCGATCTCTTTCGGCTTTTCAGGATTCGAAACGTCAATTATGCGGAGACCGTCTTCGCCATCGGCAAGATAGAGATAATTCCCCTTAAGCTCGATTCGCTGGATGAGTCCCGGAGTGTAGATTTTCCCCAGGGGGGAAGGGGCGTTGGGCTCCGCTATATTCAAGATCAAAAGGCAGCCTCCGGCACCGACGTAAGCGTAATCCCCCTTGACGAAGACAGCTCCACAGGGCCCGTGCAGGCCTCTACCGACTATGTCAACGTTGACGGACTTTGTTGAAGTCGAAACCCGCTTCTCGACGGAGCCTTCGCGGCCACATCCTGAGGGGAAGAAAAGAGAACTCATCAGAATTAGAACAAGTGTTAACCGTGCGAATTGTCTCATCCTGGCAACCTCATTTTTTCGAAATCAGCAAGCCGCAAATCTTCACGTTCGGAGGGAACAGATCACCCTCTTTATCCCAGTTAGATCCTCGCGAATTCTCACCTCTCCAAAGCGGGACTCTGATTCGAGTAGCTCCATCACTTTTCTTGCCTGTCCCAGGGCGACCTCCAGAGCTAAGAGGCTTCCGGGTTTAAGGTAAGTTGGAGCAGACTCAATTATCCTTCTATGAAAAAAGAGACCTTCCTCCTCGGCGAAGAGGGCTTCGGGCGGCTCGAAATCTCTCACCTCTTTCGGGAGACTCTCCTTCTCCTCTGGAGCAATGTATGGTGGATTGGATACAATCGCGTCAAATCTGTTCTGTAACTCGACTTCATTCTTGAAAACCTCGAAAAGGTCAGAGGCGTGGAAGAAAACTCTGTCGTCAACGTTGTTCTCGACGGCATTCCTTCGTGCGACTCTCAGAGCCTCAAGGGAGATGTCAGTGGCGA
>JBHIBM010000100.1:0-6723 GCA_046759085.1 Candidatus Zixiibacteriota bacterium | reverse complement strand
AGGAGGGCCACCAGACGTGGTACCTTATCACCGCTAAAGAATCTTCGTATAGCTCAGCCAACCGGCTGAGTTCCGCGTCGGCCGCGGGGCAATACGGTCACCCGGTGTTGGTGAACATCTCCGCCACGACCATCCTGGTCAAGGCAGAGGCAGAGCTTGTCAGCAGCAAGCACAGAAGCGCCGCCAAGACAAACACCCCAAGGCTCTTCTTCATCTTTACCTCCTGACTTCAAGCTATGTTTAAACCTCTAACACGGTATCGGAGGAGTAAGATGGCCGATACCGATCCGAAGGGCCCCTTTCGGGATAGAAAAACTTCTCACCTCATAAGCAACATCCTCCTCGTTTGCGACCATTCTCCGGCGTTAAGTTTATAGAAATAGATTCCGCTGGAGATTCCCTTCCCCCCCTCACCGAGTCCGTCCCAGATTATTTGGTTGTTTCCTGCCTGTCCCATTCCCTCAACTACAGTCCGCAGCAACTGACCCGAGAGGTTGTAGATCTCCAAAACTACCGGCGCAGGTTCAGGGAGATTAAAGCTAATAATTGTAGAGGCATTGAAGGGATTCGGATAATTCTGGGCCAGGACAAAGCTCCCTGGTAAAATCTCGGTCTCCTCCTCCACCGCGGTGGGCTCCAGAGTGGTCAGGCCCTCTTTGGCGGACTGCAGAACCTCCCTGGAGGAATAAGACTGAACGAAGACCACGATTTCGCAGTTTTCATCCTCCAACTGGTTGTCCAGTGTAAAATCGCGAGTAAAATGCAAAGTTTCACCGTTGGAGATGGTGAAACTCTCTCCCTCCGCATCGGGAATCATGTCCCGCATTACCTGATTGTGTTCCCGCTGCTCATGTTCGAGTCCGGACTCTGTAAGAACCACGAATAACCTTAAATCCGGCTGGCTCACCTCGCCCGTGGCGGTTACGGTCACAAAGAGGTTAACCTCTCTGGTGACCCCATTATAGTCCCCATTGATCTGCATTTCTAAGTTGCTCTCCACCCCCATACGATCCTCAAAGAGCCCTTGCCAAAGCAGGTAATCAATTCCCCCATCGGCTCCGTCAACAAAAAGATAGCCAGCGATATCGCAGTCGTAATAGTCCTGGCGGACGTCAACCTCTTCTGGATTGTATAGGTAAAAAGGGTCAACGTCACTGGTGTGATAACGAACGAGCGCAATTCTGTCGGGATACAACTCAACCAACTGGTCGAGGACCGAATCGGCCGCGGCACAGCCGACTCAGCCGGTGGTTGTGAACATTTCTCCCAGCACCATCCTGGTCGAGGCAGAGACAGAGCTCGCCAAGAGCAAGCATACCGCCAGACACGAGACAAAAACCAACAGACTCCTTTTCACTATCACCTCTAGATTTTAGGGATAATCGACATACTTAATATAGTATCCGACAGCTCAGATGTCAAGCCTTAAATCTACACAACGCACTTCCTGCCGGTCCCCGGCATCAGACCCGTCAACGAAGAGGCGGGGATTTGACGGTTGTCCATAATAGCTTCTGCGCAGCGAGTTTTCGGAAGGATTATACTGGCAGTAAGGGTCGCTGGGACCCTGATGGTAGCGTATGACTGCAAGTCTGTCGGCGTAGGTCTCGACCAACTGGTCGAGTGTCGCCTCGGCCTCAGGACAGGTGGGTCAGCCGGTGCTGGTGAACATCTCCCCCAATGCCACCCTCTGGGTGGCAAAGGAGGGAACCGCCCCGAGCAGCAAAAGCGACAGACCCATAAGAACGAAGAGCGGCTTTTTCATTTCCCCTCCTAACCTCACTTCAATATCAGAATCTACTCAAAAACGACACCCTGGTGCCTCTGAAAGCCGGCTGATAGGTGCAGACTCCGCTTGAACAGACTAAGCCTCCTCTCTGGTCGCCGTGAAAGACGGTCAGGTCGTTGTTGTGAAACTTCAGGGTCAGCTCCACGGAGGCGGTCTTTTCCGCTAATGCCCGGGATTGACCCGGTTCACTGCTGGTGCCGCCGGTCAGATTGATGACCAACAGATTAGAGTGCGAGAAGCCCAGGGTCAAATCCTTCTCGTGATAATCCTTGGTGAACTTGCCCTCATATTTCTTGTGCAATCCACTGATGGAGACGGTGTTTTTTCTGGTGAGGTAATAGTACAAAGTGAAATCAGTCCAGTGTTCAAGGTAATTTTGCTCCTTATGACGGTCATAGCTCGCACGCAAGACGTTATCTTGAAAGTAACTCCCTCTAATCTCCACGAACTGTTCGTCGTAGATCTCTCCCTCCCATCGGGTCCAGGAATTCGCCCAATCCACCTCCAAACTCCAGTCCCTATAGGGGGTGAGAGTAGCTGCCAGCCGCCAGCCGATCTCGTTCCAACCGCCATTGAGCGACCGCTGAAAGTGGTTGACAGCAGGCGGAGCGTTGACGCCCTGAATTTGCATGTGGATGTAATTCTTATATTCTGCGGTCACACCAAAAAAGGGCCCATAAAGGGAGCCAGAGAGGTAAGTGCCATCCCCTTCAACCGGGAGCAAAGCTCTCATGTAGCCTCCCTGCTGAGCGTATTCGCCGTATAAATCAACCGGACCGAAAGAGAGGCCCAAGTTGCCTTGCCTGACATTGGTGCTTTTCATCTCTCCCAGGAAATCTCTCTCCCAGAGGCGCAGGTAGGCACCGCCGACCGAGAAAAGCCCGAACGGATTAAACGAGGCCCGCCCCCCCCTTATGCTGAGGGAATCCGCACTGGACTCATCGAATATTTGACCCCCGACCATCTCGCCGCTCAGCCACTCGGAGGTGTAGCGCACATTGATCCCGTCGATGTTGCGGTAGATGTTAGCGAAATCGTCAAAGAAGGCGTTCAACACCAGCCCCCGGTCGAAGGTGGAGTTAAAATGCCCCGCACGTATCTCCAGGCCGTTCTGGTGCCAACCGAAATATCTCTGCCTCAGCTCCGTTTCTTCCTTGACCGAGGAGGTGCTGAAAAGTGCGGTGGGGGCGATCTCATACCAGACTCCGGCGTAGAAATCCCCAAAGAGAAGATCGACAATCAGACGGTTTCTGATTGAGTCCTCCTTTGCCTCCTGAGGCAAAAATCGGAAGGCAATGTTCTCCTTGAGATGATAATACTCGAAGCTGTTGGTCGCTTGAACTGACCAGTCGCCGTCGAAGGCGAAAACTTTGGGGCTGCACCCAAGCACCAGCACAAATAGGAATATAACCGAAGTCAGTTTCGAAAGAAAGCGCGGTTTCAATCTTCACTCTCTGATGTTAGTTTTCCTTCTGTCTCTCCTCTTTTTCGAGCAATAGATTTTCTATTTTCTCTTCGATGGCGACCTCATCACCCGGTTTGAATCCGTAACCGGTATAAACGATCTCCCCCTGAGAGTCGAGCAAAACCGAGTAGGGTAGAGCGAAAACCCGATATTTACGGGAGACATCCCCGTCGGGGTCGAGAAGGACCGGAAAGGAGAATCTTTTCCCCCTCACAAACGATTTCACCTTCGAAAGCCCCATGGCTTTATCCTCATTTATGCCCAGAAGCAAGAACCCCTTATCTTTGTGTCGCTCGTAGATTCTCTGCATTATCAGAAGTTCTTCTACACAAGGTTTGCACCAGGTAGCCCAGAAGCTGATATAAATGGGACCAATTCCGTAAAGCTTTTCCAGTTCTACCTGTTCTCCCTCGAGGCTCTTGAGGATAAAATTGTGAGCGACCTTCTTCTCCCCGGCGGAAGCTGAGGAGACCAACAGAAAGAAAACCAAGACCGATACCAGCACTAAGTTTCTCATAACACCTTCAAAATTATGGATGTTAACTCTGAAATGCCTCCGACCTAAAAAAGGCTCCTGCCTCCAGAAGCAAATGAGCATCCTCCACCAACACCAAAAGTCTACAAGCAAACTCAACTTGGAAAATAGCAGCAAATCCCATTATGTCAAGCGTTTTGGATCACCTCGTCCTCCTGTCTGTATATGCAACAATCAAGACCCTGAAATGTGCCCTTAGAGAGCCAAAATGCTGTTTCGGCAAGATCCTTGCGACACAGCCCCATGAGGAAAAGCGATACTAGCTGTGCGCCAGCGGAATTCCAAACCGATTTAAAATGTTGACAGAACTGCCTTTTTGTCTAAATTACCGATTGTACAGAAGAGGTTTTTTAGATTGCTGAAATCTGGAGGTCAAAAATGAGTTCCACGAAAATAAGGAGTGCGGCTTTCTCTCTCGCGACAGTCATTCTGCTCCTACTTGTCTGGCAGGTGGTTTCCGGAAAGCCCTCCCGCGACGATCTTTACACTTACACCAAGCTATGCAGCAACATCGCTTTCAGGATCGAAGCCCGTTATGTGGAAGAGATTGACACCAAGGACCTGATTTACGCCGGCATAAAGGGGATGATGAAGACCCTGGATCCCTTTTCGGAATTCCTCGAGAGCAAAGCATACGACCGCATCATGGAGACCACTTCGGGGAGATACAGCGGTCTGGGGATGACCATCTTTATGAAGGATAATGTGGTGACGGTGGTCAGCCCCATGGAGGGCACCCCCGCCTACAGGATGGGATTGAAAGCCGGAGACAAAATCGTCAAAATCGACGGTGAGTCCACCGAGGGAATGACCACCGAGGAGGCGTCCCGGCTGATGCGCGGACTGGAGGGGACCCAGGTGACCCTGACAATCGAGAGGGAGGGGGTGGAAGAACCCTTAGAATACACCATCACCAGAGCGGTCATCGAAATAAAGACCGTCCCCTACTATGGAGTTGTGGAGGGGAAGTATGGATACATCCGCCTGGCCAGTTTTGGACAGCAGGCCGACGCCGAGCTCCACGAAGCTATAGAGGACCTGAAATCCAGAAACATCGAGGGGCTGATTTTGGATTTGCGCAGTAACGGAGGCGGGCTTCTGACAGAGGCGGTGAGAACCACCAATCTCTTTCTGGAGAAAGGGAACCTGATAGTCTACACCCGGGGGCGGGTGCAGGGACAGAACAAGGAATACAACTCCCTCTCCCAGCCGGTGCTCGGTGAAATCCCACTGGTGGTCTTGGTGGATCAAAACAGCGCCTCGGCCTCAGAGATTCTATCGGGTGCCGTCCAGGACTGGGATCGCGGCATTATCGTCGGGAATCCCACCTTCGGCAAGGGATTGGTTCAACAGATATACGATATGGGGGACGGAACCGCCTTGAAGTTGACGACCGCCAAATGGTATATCCCCTCCGGACGGTGCATCCAGAAGGAGAGTCACTCACGCCCTCATTCGGAGCAAATCACCGAAACGGAACCTGATAGCAGCGAGGCGGAGAAGAAAAGAGAGGAGTTTCGGACCAAAGGAGGCAGAATCGTTTACGGTGGCGGCGGAGTGGTGCCCGACATCGAATTAGAAAAACGCTCTTACACCCCCCTACACCTCAATCTGGAGAGGCTCTCCATGTTCTTCGACTTCTCCATTCGCTACACCGCTCAGCACCCCGAGCTTCCCGAGGATTTCGAAGTCAACGATGAAATCATCCAGGAGTTCAAAGGATTCCTGAAGGAAAAGGATTTCTCTTATAAGAACAGTTTGGAACTCGACTTGGAAAAGCTTGAGAAAACTGCCGAGGACGAAGGGGCGGCTGAGAGGATGGGGAAGCAGATTGAGGACCTTCGTTGGGCGATCGAGGTCGAAAAGGAGAGGGAATTCGAAGAGAATCTCGATCGTATCAAGAAGTCGATGAAGAGAGATATGCTCACTCGACTGTACGGTCAGAAGGCAGTCTACGAGCAGGTAGTCTTGAAGACCGACCGCCACATCCAGAAGGCTCTGGAGCTGTTGAAGAACAAAGACGAGTATGAGAAGATTCTGAAAGGCTGAGAAGCAGATTCATAGAATTGCATGACGGGTGGGGGTACAACCCCCACCCGAGCTGAGGAGGCTGAAAAGATTGGCGGTGATGAATTCACCGCCCTACAGATCAGGTCCGGGGCAAGAATGCCCCGGCTATGCAGAGGTATCGATCCTATTCGAATAGGCTGGTCTTTCCAGCCCAGCTCAACAGCTTACTTCACCAGCATCATCGTCTTGGTCTCGGTGTAATCGCCAGCGGTCAACTTGTAGAAATACAGACCGGAAGAGAGCTCTGAGGCATCCCAAATGACAGACCTATATCCCGCCTCCTGTTTTTCCTCAACCAACGTCACCACCTTCTCACCGAGCACGTTGTAAACCTCAAGCTTGACCCGACTGTCCACTGGTAATTGGTAATTGATGACAGTAGTGGCGTTGAACGGATTAGGATAGTTGCTGAGGTAGAACTTGCCCGGCAGTATTTCAGGTTCCGCCTCTTCCACCCCAACCGGCCAGAGCTCAAACCAGTCACGCATGACCTTGAGGGCGAAGTCTTCAACGGTGGCGAAGGTGTCACGCTCGATTATCCGGCTGAGGTCAATGTTCAAAACGAAGGTCTTGTAGTAATACTGGGAATCCGCGTAAGCCACCGCCCGGCAACCTCTAACGTCGGGGCTATCTGGCCCACCGAAAAGCACATCCCAGTAGTAATGGTAACCACTACCAATCGCGTAGGTGGACATTGGTCTTTCGTTATACAGCCAGGTGTGCCCTGCCAGGAAATTCCAGTCCACCCCGTAAAGGGTATCAAGAGGCACAGGGTCCCAGGTTAGTATACTGAAGCCGAACCACTCCCAGAGCCCCGCATCAAAAAAAGGCTCCTGGCCCATGGCCCAGATGTACTTCCCAGAG
>JBHIBM010000099.1:0-6765 GCA_046759085.1 Candidatus Zixiibacteriota bacterium | reverse complement strand
AACCTGTCTCGTGGCCAGAAAGCTGACGGGGCGGGCGGAGAGCTGGAGAGCTTATATCGGCAATGAAACGGCAGCCTGATAGACAGGAAACAGGAAATAGGAAGTAGGGAATAGGAAAAACCACTCACTGTTTACCGTTTACGATTTACTATTCACTATTAACCATCCACCACTAACCACTCACCACTGACTACTCACCACAAACTCTTGGATGAGAAAAGCATCGTTTATCTGCATAAGTTTTCTCTTTCTTTCAACGACCATAGCGATTATTCATTGTCAGAAGAGTTCCCCTCCGGTCTTTGACGAGATGGAGGCTTTCAAATTTCTGGAGGCGCAGTGCTCCTTTGGACCGCGCAACCCGGGATCATACGGTCACCAGAGGTGTCTGGATTATCTTCTTGAGCAACTGACAGCTAGTGCCGACACTGTTTTCCGGCAGGAGTCTCCTCATTTCGATCCCGCTACCGGCACGGATTTGACATTTACAAACCTGATTGCTCGCTTCTATCCGGAGACGAAACGGAGACTTATCCTCTGTGCCCACTGGGACACCCGCCCCTTTGCAGATGAGGATCCCGACAGCTCCAACTGGGACAGACCAATTCTGGGCGCAAATGATGGTGCCTCCGGAGTGGCAGTTCTCTTGGAGATTGCCAAAGTCCTGAAGGAGAGCGAGCCCCGATACGGTGTTGACATAGTTCTATTCGACGGGGAGGATGGCGGTCGAAAGGGTCACACCGAGGAATATCTCTTGGGCTCCAGATATTTCGTTCAGAATATGCCTGTTCCGGAGCCGGAGTTTGTGATTCTGCTGGATATGATCGGGGATCGGGATTTGCAGATATACAAGGAGGTTTTCTCGAATAGATATGCGCCCGAGGTTGTCGATCTCATCTGGGAGAAGTCGGCGGAGTTGAGACTCCCGGGATTCTTTCGCCTCACCAAACATATGATGATCGATGACCACATCCCCTTTTTGGAGCGTGGAATTCCAGCAGTTGACATCATAGATATGGACTACCCCTACTGGCATACCCTGGAGGACACCCCGGATAAATGCAGTCCCCAGAGCTTGAAGGTAGTCGGAGAGCTGCTGTTAGCAGTCCTCTACGATTGACATTCTCCAACCGCTGACAGGGGTGACGGATAGAAGAGAAGGCGGGGATAAATTCCCTGCCCTACAGCTTCTCCGACGTCAGACCGGGGCCGGGGCAGGAATGCCCCGGCGATGCCGAGGTGTTCATTTCATTACCTTGGCGTCAGGACACGCTCCGCTTCGGTCCTGACGCAACCAAGATTCATCGCCTTCCGGCTGGAGGAGCTGCTGAAGCTTTCACGGGCGGGGGTGCAACCCCCACCCGAGCCGGTGAGAAGGATCCAATTCCCTGTTTCCTGTCACCTGTCCCCTGTCTCAGCATTGGCACTGGTCTGGTACTTACAGGGGGACAGCTTCCAGAAACTGCAAAGCCCTCTTCATATCCTCGGGCAAGTCGGCGCGGAACTCCAAGGTCTCCTTCGTAGTGGGATGAGTGAAGCTCAAATAATAAGCGTGCAGGGCTTGTCTATCGACCTGTTTGAGGAGGCGATTGGCTTCTTTTCTTTCGTCCCCGGGGAGGCTTTTCACCCATTTCTGTCTGCCGCCATAGGTGGGGTCCCCCAAGACCGGATGCCCGATGAAGGAAAAATGCACCCGTATCTGATGAGTGCGACCGGTCTTTAAGCTCACCTCGACAAAGTCACACAGGCTGAAGATCCTTTTGACCTCGTAAGTGGTCGCCGCCTCTCTGCTTTTCGCGTAGGTGACCGCCATCGTTTTTCTGTCTTTGGGGGAGCGCCCGATCGGAAACTCGATGGCGCCGGAATCGTCGGGGAGATGTCCGCACACCAGAGCCAAGTATTTGCGCCCGGCCTTCCGGGATTGAATCTGCTCTCCCAGATCAAGCATCGATTTCTCATTTTTCGCCACCACCAAAAGCCCGGAGGTATCCCTATCCAGGCGATGAACGATGCCGGGTCTTCCCTTCACGCCGAATGCCAAGAATTCTTCGGTGTGAGCCAAGAGTGCATTCACCAGAGTGCCGGAGCGGTGCCCGCATGCCGGATGCACCACCATCCCCGCCGGCTTGTCGACCACCAGGAGGTCCTGATCCTCATATACGATGTCCAAAGGGAGGCATTCGGCGAGAAGCTCAAACTGCCTCGGTTCCGGGATGGTCACCTCTACAAGCTCTGCAGCTCTCACCCGGTAATGGGGTTTTCTCTTGCGGGAGTTGACCAGGACGTTTCCGCTCTTTATCAGTTCCTGAATGTAGGTGCGGGAAATCTTGTCCGTGAACTTGACGCAAAAATGATCGAGCCTTCTCCCCTCCTCCTCTTCTGGAACCTTGAAGCTGTGCTTCTCTTCCGCCATAAGTGCGGTTCAAGAGCTTTCTTTGTCTTGGATCTTCCGTTCCGGACGGAGAATGAACAGAATGATGATGATGAAGACCCCGACGGTTATGGCGCTGTCCGCCACGTTGAAGACCGGCCACCTCTCCAACACCAGGCCGGGGAAACGCAAGGAGGCGACGTTGAAATCAGGTATGTTGATATCGGGGATGTCGAAATCCAGGAAATCTAAAACCTCCCCGAACCAGAGACGGTCTATCAGATTCCCGAGCGCGCCTCCGACGACCAGCGCTAGGGGGAACCTCAAGTCGCGATGTCGATGATGGAATATGTAATAATAGTAGACTATGAAAATTATGGCGACGATGGAAAACAAGAGATAAAAAAGATCCCCCCCATAGCTTAGGCCGAAGACCCCCCCGGGGTTGTAAATATAAGTTAATCTGAAGAAATCGCCGAAGACCTCGATCGACTCCCCCAGAGAGATGGTTTTCTGAACGATGAATTTGCTCAGGCGGTCGAGGATCAGCACCCCCAGGCAGACAAACAGAGAGCCAGCCCAGGTCTTGGAGAGGCGTTCCCTTGCAACCGTTGACACCGTTAGGTTCGGGGAAGTGCCCCCTTCTCCTCCTTCTCCTTGCAGGCGATACACATGCGAGCGTGAGGCACGATCTTTAAGCGTTCGGGCTTGATGGGCGTGCCGCACACCTCGCAGATGCCGTAGGTATTGTCCTTAATCCTCCTCAAGGCCTCGTCAATTCGATAGAGGAGACGACCGGACTGCGAGGCCAAGAGAAAGGCCTTCTCCCGCTCCGCGGCGTCGGTTCCCTGGTCGGCCATGTGATAGCTGAACGAGGACAGATCCCCGGAGCTTTCGCGCGTGGTGCTGTCCATGGAGCTTTCCTTCAGCAGACCCATCTCCTCCACCAACCCCGCCCGCTTCTTCAAGAGAAGCTTCTCGTATCGCTGTAAGTCTCTCTTTCTCATCTCCAAACAGAACTCCCGAATTTTATGTTGAAACCCTCCTCACAGAAATAGCCGCCTTCTCTCCATTAATGTCCCATCTTTGAGAGAAAGCATCGTCCTCGGTTTTGAACTGGATTTTCTCCGAGAGTGTTTCCCGCGCTATATAGTCGGAAAAACCCTCCACCGCCCTCTGGAGCAATGGAGTGGTCTCAATCCCCAGAACGATCCGGTCGCTAACTTTGAAACCGGCCTTCTTGCGCATGTTCTGGACTTTGTTGACCACCTCCCGAGCGAAACCCTCCCCCCGGAGCTTATGGTCGAGCTCGGTACAGAGATAGACCCGGTAGCCATTCTCGCTGGCGCCGACATACCCAGCCCTGGTGACCTCTTCGATTTCGACCTCGGAGGCCTCTATGGACGTCTCCTGTCCCTCCACGGACAGTTTCAAGCTGCCGCTGGCGCGGAGCGCCTCCACCTTTTCGGCGGGAAGCCCTCTAATTACTTCGGCGACGGCGTTCACTTTTTTACCAAATCTGGGTCCTAGGTTCTGAAAGAGCGGCTTCGCCACCAGCCGCTTCAAGCTGGAAGCGTCCCTCAGGAACTCGACCTCTTTGACGTTTACCTCCTCGGTGAGCAAATCCAACAGCCCGTCGAGAAGCTGTGGATCTTCGTCCTCCGGGAGGATCACCGAGATCTTTTTGAGCGGTTGTCTCACCTTCAGTTGAGCCGATTTTCTGGCCGCCAACCCCAGGCTGATGATCTTCCTCGCGGTTGACATCCTCCACTCCAGTCTCTTATCGATTAGCTGCTCCCGACCCGGGGGATAGTCGGAGAGATGAACGCTCTCCGGAGCCTGGGGGTCCTGCTTGGCAACGAGTTCCTGGTAAAGTTCCTCGGCCACGAAGGGAACCACCGGGGCGACCGCTCTCACAAAGACGACCAGGACCTCATACAGGGTGAGGTAGGCAGAAAGTTTGTCGCGGGACTCCTCCGCACCCCAGAAGCGTCTCCGGGAGCGACGAACATACCAGTTGGACAGATCTTCGATGAGAAAATCCTGCAGTAGCCGGGAGGCTCTAGTGATCTGATAGTCGCTCAGATTCTTGTCGGCGGCCGAAAGAGTGCTGTTTAATCGGGAGACTAACCAGCGGTCCAAGGGCGGTCTTCGGTCAAGATCCAGTTGGTGCTCTCTGGGATCGAACTCGTCTATGTTGGCGTAAAGGGCGAAAAAGGAGTAACTGTTTTTGAGTGTCCCCAGAAATCGCCTGGCAACCTCGGTCACCCCCTCGGGGTCGAAACGGGTCGGGAGCCAGACCTGGGAGGTGGTCATAAGATACCAGCGGGTGGCATCGGCGCCGTATCTGGAGAGGATGTCCCGGGGATCGACCACGTTCCCCTTGGACTTGCTCATCTTGAACCCCTTCCTATCCTGCACCAGCTCATTGACGATGACGTTTTTGTAAGCGGGCTGGTCGAAAAGGAAGGCCGAGATCGCCAGGAGGGAGTAGAACCAACCCCGGGTCTGGTCAATCCCCTCGCTGATGAAGTCCGCCGGAAAACGGCTTTCGAACTCCTCCTTATATTCGAAGGGATAATGATACTGAGCGTGGGGCATGGCCCCGGAGTCGAACCAGGCGTCGATCACCTCCGGGGTGCGCCGCATCGCGCCGGAACATTTGTCGCATCTCAGGGTGACCTCATCCACGAAGGGGCGATGCAGATCCAGGGGGTCGGGAACTGCCTCACCCTTCTCCTTCAGCTCGGCGATACTCTCAATGGAGGTCTCCGCCCGGCAGTTGTCGCAAACCCAGATGTTGAGGGGGGTACCCCAGTATCTCTCCCGGGAGAGGGCCCAATCGACGTTCCCCTCCAACCACTCTCCAAATCGTCCCTCCTTCAACTCCGGGGGATACCAGTTGATCTTGCGGTTGTTGGCCAGGAGTCTGTCCTTATAGCCGGTGGTGCGGATGAACCAGGATTTGCGGGCATAGTAGATCAGGGGAGACTCGCACCTCCAGCAGAAGGGGTAGGTGTGACGATAGGTTTCGCTCTTGAAGAGCAAACCTCTCTTCGTCAAATCCTCGAGGATGAGGGGATCGGCCTCCTTGACGAACATCCCCCTCCAGGGGGTGACCTCCTCGGTCAACCTCCCCCTCTCGTCGACGCTCTGAACCACCGGAAGGTCATAGACTTTGCTCAGCTCGTAGTCGTCGGCACCGAAGGCGGGGGCGATATGAACGATCCCGGTCCCCTCCTCGGTGGTGACGAAGTCGGCTAAACAGACGTAATAGCCCTCCCGATCCGGTTCGGAGAAACTGAACAGGGGCTTGTAACGGAGGCGCTCCAGTTTCGTTCCTGGGAAGGTTTCGATCGGCTCCTGCACCTGGGGAAAGAGTTTTTCGGCCTGGGGGCGAGCCAGAATCAATTTATCACCTTCATACTCGATCTTGACATATTCAACTTCAGGGTGGACCGCCAAGGCAACATTCGAAATCAAGGTCCAGGGAGCGGTGGTCCAGACGAAAAAGTAGGTGCCAGGTTGGTCGACAAGCTCGATCTTGACGTAGACGGAGGGATCTTCGACCTCCTCGTAACCGAGAGCAACTTCGTGAGAGGACAGAGCCGTCCCGCACCGTGGACACCACGGGAGAATCTTGTGCCCTTTGTAGAGAAAACCCTTGCGGTGAAACTGCGCTAAGCTCCACCAAACCGACTCGATATATTCGTTGGTGTCTGTGATGTAAGGATGCTCCAGATCCAGCCAGAAGCCTAAATTGACGGTGAACTCGTCCCACTCCCTCTTGTATCTGAAGACTGATTCCTTACACTTCTGGTTGAACTTGACGATGCCGTACTCTTCGATCTTCTCCTTGGAGTCGAATCCCAGCTCCCTCTCCACCTCCAGCTCCACCGGAAGGCCCTGGGTGTCCCACCCCGCCTTGCGCTCCACCAGAAAGCCCTTCATGGTCCTGTAACGGCAGATGGTATCTTTGATGGTTCGAGAGAGGGCATGACCGATGTGGGGCAGACCGTTGGCGGTGGGTGGACCCTCGTAGAAGACGAAGGCTGGAGAGCTCTTTCGGATCTCAATCGATTTCTGGAAGATAAGGTTCTTCCTCCAGAACTCGTTGATCTCTCTCTCAACCTGAGGATAATTAAATTCCTCTTTGATTTCTTTGAAACGCATGGTTGTAATTGAATAACTCAGACCTCGATCCGTTCCAGAGTCTTGACGATCAATCTCTTCAGCTCCGGCTCCGCCTCCGCGGCGGTCTTTAATATCTTCTCCAGATTCATGGGACCCAGAGCATCCGGCAAACCCATGTCGGTGACGATCGAAAGCCCCAAGAGTCTGGTTCCCTGGTGTCTGGCGACTATAACCTCCGGCACTGTGGACATCCCCACCAC
>JBHIBM010000098.1:0-6898 GCA_046759085.1 Candidatus Zixiibacteriota bacterium | reverse complement strand
TCATCCTCACACGTGGGCAAATGATACCGACAGCGTTTCCTTAACATCGTGAAACCTGCTCTGGCCACTCTCGTATTCTTTATAGGGAGAAGGTTAAATTGCCATAAAGGAGCTGACTATGAAAAACAGAATCTTTTCTAGAGGTTCAACGACATTCCCCTATTTTTGTCTTCTATTCTTTGCTCTCCTGTCTATTCTTGGGTGTCCAAGTGGCGCCTTCGCTTACGAGAAATACGTAAAAAGTGGGACCCTTAGGGTCTCCGAGGGGAAAATGAAGCTTTTCAGTGTGACAACCCCGGACAATATCACCGGGGACCTCCTTGTGGAAACTTGGAAGGGAAAACAGGTGGAAGTGCAATTCGCACTGGTGGCCAAGGCAAAATCCGAAAAAGAAGCCAGGCGGTTCGCTGAGGTGGTAGACATCACGCTGGATCATGAGGGTGGAGAGGTCAGCCTGCAGGTGAAGAGCCCATCCCGGGCACCCTGGCGGGGAGGTGATCGCAGCGTCAGATTGACGCTGGAGGTTCACCTCCCGGCGGGAATGAAAATGGAGTCCCGCACCGCGTACTTCGATTTGGACTTGGAGGGTCCCTTTGGAGAGGTGACCGTCGACAACGATTACGGCAGTGTCATCCTCAGGGGGGCCCGAGGAAAGACCGATATCCGCACCTCTTATGATAAAATTGTCGTGGAGAAGATCGAAGGAGAACTTCACGCCGAAAGCAGCTACGGTAGCCTATCTGTGACTGGCGTTGACGCCAAGGGCGAAGAGATCGTCTTGGAATCAAGCTATGGCAGTATCGCCATAGAAAACGTGAAGGGGAAGGTGGCAGCCTCAACCAGCTACGGAAAGATAAAGGCCTTGGACGTCGACGCTGGTGATTCTCCTCTCTCTTTCAAGACCAGTTACGGCAAAATCGAGCTTGAGGATGTGAAGGGGCAGCTGTCCGCCGAGACCAGCTACCAGAAGATCATCGCCTCGAATGTAACCCTCACCGGAGGTTCAAATAGGCTGGAGACGGTCTATTCGAAGATCAGTGTAGATTTCGCCGAGGTTAGAGATTCCCACCTCAGCATCTCCAATAAATACTCCGATATTGAGGTAACTCTTCCCAAGAGCACCTCCACCAGGATGGTGGCCACGGTCGATTCTGGCGGGAGTATCCATGCCAGCAACTTCCCCATCACCCCTACCCTCCTTGATCGCACCCGCCTGGAAGGGATTGCCGGGGATGGGAAGTCCACCATTGAGATGAACATCGATGGCATCGGAACCATAGAGGTCGTAGGCAAGTAGAGTAAGTATACATCTCGTGTAGAGGAAGGGAGATCCGAAATGGGACTACCATCATCCCTCGTGTGCAACCCCTTGAAAAATCCCCTGGGGATTTTTCTTTTGGTGATTCTCAGTGCAACAGCCTCCTTGGCCCAGATTTCACCTCCCCCACGGTCGAATTTCCCCACCAGCTCGGTGGTAACCTCTGACGATGCTTTCAGCTTGAATTTCAATCCCGCCGGCCTGGCAACTAAGAGGGGTTTTCAAGCCTTTTATGTCCACAGTTACTATTCGGACTCCACTCTCAAGGGGGACGATGCTCTCCTTTTGGCTCTTGGTGGATTGGCATTTCAAGTCGAGTGGATGGGTTACGGTCAACCGGTGGACTGGCGACGTTACTCCCTCGCCTATGGAGCTAGGATCTGCCCCTACTTCTATTTGGGGACTACTTACACCTGGTTTGGTTCAAAGAGTCGGGATTACGATAAGTTGGAATTGTGGGATTTCGGCTTTATGAGCCGTCCCTTGAGATTTCTTTCAATAGGTGGTAAGGTCTCCAATTTCAATCGACCCCATTTCTTCGGGCAGAGAATCGATCGCAGCTGGGACTTCGGGATCGCCCTCCGAACCTTGGATGGAAGGCTCACCTTCGCCCTTGACGGCCGCTGGGAGGAAGAATCCTCAGGGTCTACGCCGCGCTGTCCCTGGATGGTGCCTTCGGGTTTCAGAGAGGACCCCCCCTGCTTCAGAGTTACTGCCAAGCCAATCGATGGTTTGCTGCTGTCCGGGATGCTTGACAGCGAATACAACTTCGGCCTCACTGCCGAATTGAATCTCTCCTACGCTGTCGGATGGGGAGTATATTCCATTTTCAATACCGACAAGGATGGGGAGTTCCGAGGTGGGTCAACGTACTTGCGCCTGACTTCGGATCACTATCCTCCCTTAATCAAGGAACGGCCTAAATACCTGGAGGTAACCCTCGACCGCAAAGTGGTCGAGCAGAAACGTCCAAAGAGGCTTTTCGGTCCCAAGTTCCGATCCGTGTATGAGGTTTTAGAGTCCATCGAAGAGGCCCGAAAGGATCCCCGGATTAAGGGGCTGGTCTTGAAGCTGGAAAACCTCGGATTCGGATTTGCCACCATTCAGGAATTCCGCTCTGCGATTCTCGATTTCAAAGCAACGGGCAAAAAGGTAATCTGCTTCGCCGAAAATATGAGCAACAAGGAATACTATTTGGCCTCCGCCTGTGACCAGATCGTCCTCGTCCCTGCCGGATATGTCTGGCTCACCGGTCTTAAAGCCGAGGTCACTTTCATCAAGGGGACCTTGGACAAACTGGGGATGGAGGCGGAGATTGAAGCCGCCGGCAAATACAAGTCCGCCAGAGAGCCGCTGACGCGAAAAGATATGTCCGAGCCCTACCGGGAGGTGGTCAACTCCATCTTGGACGACCTCTACGAGCAGATGACCTCTCAGATCGCCTCCAGCCGCGGTTGGTCGACAGAGGAGGTGAAAGAAAAGATCGATGATGGCCCCTATACTGCAGCGGGAGCGAAAGAAGCCGGCCTCGTCGATAGGCTCGCCTACTGGGACGAAGTTAAGGATATTATAAAGACGGTTTCCGGCAAAAGATACAGGATAGTCCAGGAGAAGAGATACCGCTCCGGGAAGGAAATCGTTAGCAGCTGGGCGGTGCCGCCAAAGATCGCCGTCATCTATGCCACCGGGGCTATAACCTCCGGGAAATCCGGGCGGCATTTCCTCTTCGAGAAAACCATGGGCTCAGAGACAATTGCCAAAGCTATTAAGAGAGCAAGAGAGGACAGGTCCGTCAAGGCGGTGGTCTTCCGCATCGACTCCCCCGGTGGGGAGGGTTTGGCCTCCGACGTCATCTTGAGAGAGGTCAATCTGTGCAAGAAGAAGAAACCGTTCATCGTCTCCATGAGCGATGTCGCCGCGTCCGGAGGATACTATATCGCTTGTAACGCTGACAAGATCGTCGCCCAGCCCTCCACCATCACCGGCTCCATCGGGGTTTTGGGGGGGAAGTTGGTCCTGCACGATTTCTATCAGAAAATCGGCGTGAGTAAGGAGATCATCACCCGCGGCAAAAGGGCTGCGACTATGTCGGACTACACCCACCTCGATGAAGAAGAAAGGAAGTTGTTGAAGGAGCTCATCGAAGAGTTCTATTGGGACTTCGTCAAAAAGGTCGCCGAAGGTCGGAAGCTCTCGGAAGCCTACGTCGATTCGGTCGCTCAGGGACGGGTCTGGACCGGGAATCAAGGGCAAAAGGTCAAACTCGTGGATGAGCTCGGAGGGATCCTCATAGCCTTAGAGATCGCAAAGGAGAGAGCCGGCATCGACAGAGAGGCGGAGGTTGAAATCATCACCCTCCCGGAGAGGGGATGGCGTTGGGGCTTTGGCCCTGTCGCTTCCGAAAAACTTGACAAAATCGAGTCACTGACGAATCTTCTGGAGGGAAAGTCGCTTTTCGAATCGGAGCAAATCCTCTATCTTATGCCTTTCGAGTTAGAGATTGAATGATCTCAGGCCGAAGGGAACTAAAGAGACCGAGTAAAGATTGGAAAAAACCCCGGGTGGTCGGATGTCCAATCCGACCCCTGCGAAGATATTTGATTACTGCGGAGGTCATCGATGTTCAGAATCGGCTCCATAAGAAAATCTGTGGGCTCTAAGCTCCTCTTCCCCATTTTTCTCACGATATTTCTCTTCTCCAGCTCCTGGGGAGAGGTCTTCTTCGAGGTGGGAAAGCACGTTATCGATAACGGCTTGACGGTTCTTACCGTAGAGGACCATTCCACCCCCGCCATCTCTTATCAGGTCTGGTATCATGTGGGCAGCAAGAACGAGCGCCCTGGTCTTACCGGCATCTCCCACTTCCTGGAACACTTGATGTTTAAGGGCTCGGAGAACGTAAAGGCGGAGGAACATTCTAAAATCATTCAAGCCAATGGCGGCGTTGACAACGCCTGGACCTGGCTTGACAACACCACCTATTGGGAGAATCTCCCCTCCGACAAACTGGATCTGGCGGCTTTCTTGGAGTCGGATCGCCAGAGATCTCTGTCCATTTCTCAGCAGAGTTTCGACTCCGAAAAGGAGGTGGTCAAGGAGGAGAGGCGCTGGAGAACCGACAACGACCTCTACGGGGCGATGTTCGAGCAGCTGCAAAACCTCCTGTGGGTGGCGCACCCCTACCACTGGGAGGTCATCGGCTTTATGTCGGACATTGAGGCTATCACTCTGGAGGACGTCAGGGAACATTACCGCCGCTATTACGCCCCCAACAACGCCGTCGTGGTCATCTCCGGAGATTTCGATACTGAAGAAGCTTTAAAGGCTATTCACGAATATTATGAGGATATACCTAGTCAACCTCCGCCCCCGCCGGTGACCACCGTGGAGCCGGAACAACTTGGTGAGAGACGCGCCGATGTTCACAAGATAGCTCAACTTCCCTCTTTTATAGTCGGTTATCACATCCCCGAGGGGGGCCACCCCGACATCTATCCGCTGGAGGTTGCCGCCAGAATCCTCTTCACCGGCCAGAGCTCCCATGTTTACCAGAGGCTGATCTATCAGGACCAGATTGCCACCTTCGTTGACGGTGCGGCCTTGACCATAGAAGATCCCGGGCTTTTCTACATTTTGGTCGGAATACAATCAGGCCACACCACCGAGGAGGGAGAAAAAGCTCTCTACGAGGAGATCGATAAGTTGAAGAGCGAGCCGGTGACGGAGAAAGAGCTTCAGAAGGCAAAAAACCAGTTGGAAGCCGAGTTCATTTTCGATTTAGAATCCAACAGCGACAAGGGTGAATGGGTCGGTTATTACGAGACCATTCTCGGAGACTATAGCAAGATGTTCGAGGAGCCGGCGAAGTATCAAGCCGTCACCGCCGAGGATGTGGTGCGGGTCTGCAAGCAGTACCTGGACAAGAAAAACCGCACCGTGGTGACCTTAATCCCCGAAGCCCCTCCAGAGCCCGGTATATAGTGGTGACTTGATAATTAGCGCGAGAATTTAGCTGAGGTCTGATATGACAAGAAGAATCTGCAAAAGCGTATTCCCGCTTCTGATTCTATCGTTCCTCTTCAGCTCTGTCGTAGTTGAGGCCGGGGAGCAGATCAAGCTCCCCCCGATCAAGTCAAAGACCTTATCAAACGGCTTGGAGGTCTTGGTCATCGAGCACCACGAATTGCCGGTGGTGGCCTTCCGTTTGGTGTTGAAGACCGGCGCCGCTTACGACCCTGTAGGCGAGGCCGGGTTGGCAAATCTCACCGCCGACCTATTGCGCAAGGGAACCAAGAGTCGCTCTGCCACCGAGATTGCGGAGGCCATCGATTTCGTGGGAGGAAGCTTAAGCGCCGGCGCCAACCGGGATGCGACCTTCGTGACCTGCAAGGTATTGAAGAAGTACTTCGATACCGGTCTGGATCTGTTGGCGGATGTGGTCTTGAATCCCGCCTTCGCAGACGAGGAGATCGAGCGCCTCAAAGGCCAGACCGTATCCAGCCTGATCCAGCAGAAGGACGATCCCAATGTCGTTGTCAGGTGGGAATTCAATCGTCAGCTTTTCGGGAAACACCCATTTGCTAATCCCCTGGTGGGGACGGTGAAGTCGTTGGAGTCTCTGAACCAAAATGACATTGCTAGATTTCACAAGAGCTTCTACCGCCCCAATAACGCCGTCCTCTGCGTAGTCGGGGATGTGAAATCCAAAGATGTTTTCAAGAGGGTCAAGAAAAGATTCTCAGCATGGAAGAAGGGCAAACTCCCAAAGATCTCATTCCCCTCTCCACCGGCAGTCTCCGGCTATCGAATCCTGTTGGTTGACAAGCCCGACCTTACCCAGAGCAACATCAAATTCGGCCACCTCGGAGTTGATCGTTCAAATCCCGATTATTTTCCCCTGGTGCTGATGAACTACATCCTCGGCGGCAGTTTCATCTCCCGCCTGAATAACGTCGTCCGAGTGGAGAAAGGGCTCACTTATGGCATATGGAGCCGGTTCGAGATGAACGAGGAGCCGGGGGCTTTCGTAGTCACGACCTTCACACGCAACGATTCCGCCCTCAAAGCCATTGAGGCCTCCGTGCAGGAGTTAAGACGGATTCGAGAGGAGGGAGTAACCGAAGAGGAATTGAAAGAGGCCAAGTCCTTCTACAGAGGTTATTTCCCCCTGAGATTTGAGACCCCGGAACAGATAGCGACGCGGATTTTAGAGACCAAGATTTATAGTCTGGGGAAAAACTACCTCCGCGACTACCCCAAAAACATGGACAAGGCCACGATCGAGGAGGTCAATCGGGTTGCCCGTAAATATATCGGCCCGGACAATCTGGTGTTCGTGGTAGTCAGCAAGGCCGATGATGTAAAGTCAGACCTGGAGAAATTGGGTCCGGTGGAGGTGGTACCATACACCGCCATCGAGTGATGGCAGTGAATGGCGAATGGTCAATGGTTAATAGTGAAAGTACAGCTTCCCCAACCTGGAGATGGGTTACTTGCCCCTTCATTCACCTTTCCTGTCCCGGGCTCAACTAATAGTCCACGAAAAGGTCTTGCTGCAGTGTAGGCTGGCCGCTTTTGATT
>JBHIBM010000097.1:0-6927 GCA_046759085.1 Candidatus Zixiibacteriota bacterium | reverse complement strand
GGCTGATGGTTCCGTGGTCGTCATCAGGCAGGGAAAGATAGCCTCACTCGATTGGTGGGTAGAAGGGACCAGCGAGCATGAGCATAGTTGTCTCCCCAGCACTAATCTGAGACCATGTTTCAACTGAGATACAACCCTTTTCGACTATTTCGCAACAGCGCCTCCCCGTATGCTCTCTATGTTCACCGGAAGATCTTAAAGTCCGAAAACGGCAGCGACCTTTTAGCTTCGAGGAAAATACTCAACAGAACACTCAAAGGCCAGAGCCGCGACGGCAGCTGGAGCAACTCCGTAGTTGAGACCGTCAGGAATCTCTTTGAGATCGAGCTTCTGGAGGGCAGCTCCGTTGAGGCCGGCAGTCGGGCGGTGGAGTGGTTAATGCAAAATCCCCTCTCCAAAGACAACTCTAAGAGCAAGTCGGCAGAGATCTATCAGGGGCTTTTTTTCTGGATTCCCCGGCCCGAGGAACACGCCCTCTCCGACCGTCGGGACCTGCTTTTCAACCGCGGCTGCAGTGGTTTCTTCAAGACCGGCGCGACCCTCTATTTTTCAGGAGTATTCGGTCTAAAGAAAGATCCCCGCATCAAGAGAGCCTTCCGCACTCTGGACAATGTCTTAGAACTTAGGAGTGGGAGGTGGTGTAGTCTATATTGCTCCAACAACATCCTACGAGCTTACGTCTCCCATCCCTTGAGAAGAGGTCATGCCTCCACTAAGACCGCAGTCAGGTACTTGGAGAAAAGCCAGAAGCCCGACGGAAGCTGGCCGGGCAACAGCTACTTCTATTACACCTTCCACATCCTGGCTCAATCTCGGCTGCAGAGCGCCCGAAAGCAGATCAAGAAGGCTCTCCCGAGAGTCTACCGCTCCCAGAATCGCGACGGCACCTGGGGGAAAAAGGAAAAGGAGTTCACCACCTTTCTGGTGGTCGACTCCCTCTACAAGCAGCGGCTGATCAGCTAGGTCTCGGGCCAGCCGATTCTATCGTTTCCTGTCGAAGTAGATATTCTTTCCCGTGGCCGAGAGGGGAATACCCATAACATAATCCCAGTCGACCAAACCTATCGAGCGAGCCACCGCCCCGATACGGTACATTACGCGGTTGTCGACGTTCAGAAGGGAGGCGGTCTTGACCGCCGAACCAATCGCGATCCCCATATCCAACAGGCGAAAAGCACACTGGGGACCGCAGAACTCCAAGTCGGTCTTGGGAACCGCTTTCATCTCGCTACAGCAGGGGAAACCACAGGCGCCACAATTCAGATCGACGCTCTCGGCCCCCTTTATCCCGATTAGAACCACCACCTGAGAGTTAGTAACCGATTCTGCATCCCGGTCGAAATTCTCCTTTCCGCTCCTCTCTCCGAAGGAGACCATCTCCCGGGACAATCTCTCGATCTCTGCCCCATCGTCAACGATCTTGATTTCGACGAAATCGATTCCGTGGCTCTTGGGGGCGGTGCGGGCCGAGAGAGCCATCAATTGTGCGACGCTTTTCAGAATCTCCATAGGCCAATACCACCGGGAGGCTAAAAGCTCACCTCCACCTGACGCAGTTGGGAGGCGACCTCCTCCGGAGTTGTGGGGTTGAGGTAGAAGCCGGTCCCCCACTCGAAGCCGGAGGATTCCGTCGCCTGCGGCATTATCTCGAAGTGCCAGTGATAATCGTATCTTATGGTTTGCCAGTAACCAGGTCTCTCCCCGCTCTCGCCGAGGTTGGGACTGGAATGGAGAACAAAGCTATAGGGGGGATCATCCAGCAACAGTTGTAACTTCTTCAGAATCGATTTTAAGGCCACCGCTAGAGAAGACACCTCTTTCTCGCTGATGGTCTCGAAAGCGAAGCTGTGTTTTCTGGGCAAGAGCCAGACCTCGTAAGGGAAGCGAGAGGAGAATGGGGCGATCCCTATGAAGGATTCATCTTCAAATACTATTCGTTTGCTCTGTTTGATCTCCTGCTTGATTATGTCACAATAGATGCATCTCTCCTTGTAACCGTAATACTCCTTGGAGCCGCTGAGCTCCTCCTTGAGGTTCTGGGGAGTTACCGGGGTGGCGATGATCTGCGAGTGACTGTGGCGGACTATATCTCCGCCATAAGTTTTGAAAACCACCACCGAGCGGAAACGCTCGTCCTTCTTCAGATCCGCAACCCGAAGGGCGTAAGTTTTGACTACCTTCTCAATTTGTGCCAGCTCTAAATGGGAAAGATTGCCAATATGCTCAGGGGTCTCGATGACTATCTCGTGGGCCCCGACGGCGTTCATGAGGTCATACAAGAGCTCCCCTCGCCGGTTCAGCTCCCCCTCAATCCGAAGTGCCGGGGAGAAACTGGGCACCACCCTGACCTCCCAGCCGGGGGAATCGGGCTTGCTCTCATTCGGGCGGAGGGCAAAAATCTCCGGAGGGCTGAGAACCTCAGACCCCTCACAGAAGGGACAGGTTTCGGCCTCCTTCAGGGCCTGAGCCTTTTGAGGTTGCTCTGCCTGCTCGGTGTTTACTATCCAGCGTCCGGTGATGGGATCCCGTCTCAGGGTCATCACAGTTTATCCTCATTTTAGAGCAAGATACAATTATCCTGGCACTGCCGTCAAGGAGATTGGCGTCCTCCTGTTCTCTGTAGAACCTCGAATGGCTAGCGTCGGCAGTTGAGATCGTCGGATAGAAAATCCGAAAAGTCTCGAGGGCGTCGATCTTCGATACAGTGGTCGCTTGGAAGGAGATGAGCTCCCGAGGAGACCGGACTCTCAACTTCACCTGAGGGCACCTAATGAAAAAGGACAGAGCCACAATCCGCTCTGTCCCATATCAAAATCAAATGATTGAGGTATTAGGCTGCCGGATGTCAGACGGGGCGTGACCTCTGATGGGCATCAAAACGGCAGGTCATCATCTTCCCCTCCGGGGCTGTCTGGAGTCTCCGCCTCCGGTGGAGAAGGAGTCTCTCCCTCTTCGGGGCCGCGCCGGCCTAAAAGCTGCAGTCTCTGGGTGACGATTTCAGTGATGTATCTTTTGTTGCCGTCCTTATCTTCCCACGAGCGGGTCTGCAATCTCCCTTCGATATATACCGGAGAACCCTTCTTCAGATATTCGTTGGCGACTTCGGCCTGCCTACCCCAGGCCACTATTCTGTGCCAGTCAGTTCTCTCTTGGAGCTGGCCATCTTTGTCCTTCCACTTGTCGGTGGTGGCAATCGAGAAGCTGGTCACCGCCTGACCGCTGGGGGTATATCGTAACTCTGGATCTTTTCCCAAATTGCCGATCAGAATTGCTTTGTTCACCGAAGCCATGATCAAGCCTCCTCTCCCAAAAGGATTCTCCGAACCGTTGATTTTTTCAGAAAATATCTCTTCGCAAGTTAATTGTCAACAAAATTAAAGGCCCTCCCGCCGGATTAGAGCAACTGAGTTTCTTCTTGACTTTTTGCCAGTTTTGAGATAATTGACCGTTAGCGTGAGGTGCGGCACTGGACAAAAAGACCAGCCTCCCGGCGAAGAAGCCCTGTGGTCTGCAGCAAAAAAGAATTTATTCGGTAGCAAGTTCCAGATATGAAAGAACCAAAAGTCACTGAAGAGATGGCGTTAGCTCACGGTCTGTCCCGGGAGGAGTACGAAAGAATCAGAGAGATCTTGGGACGGACACTTACATTCACGGAGCTGGGAATTTACTCCGTGATGTGGTCGGAACACTGCAGCTACAAAAACTCCATCGCGCTTCTGAAGACCCTTCCCCGGGAGAGCCCTCACCTTCTGGCCAAAGCGGGGGAGGAAAACGCCGGAGCCATGGACATCGGTGATGGCTTAGCGGTGGTCTTCAAAATCGAGAGCCACAACCATCCTTCGGCGGTGGAGCCTTATCAGGGGGCGGCTACCGGCATCGGGGGCATTCTTCGCGACATCTTCACCATGGGGGCTAGGCCGATCGCCTGTCTTGATCCCCTCCACTTCGGAGAACTCAGAAACCCGAGGGTCCGCTACCTCTTCGACGGGGTGGTCAGGGGCATCGGCGATTACGGGAACTGCTTCGGTGTTCCCACCGTGGGCGGGGAGGTCTACTTCGAGAAGAACTACACCGGCAACCCGATCGTCAACTGCATGGCGGTGGGATTGGCCAGACACGAAGACTTAATCAGCGCCACCGCTAAGGGGAAGGGGAACGCAGTCCTGATTGTGGGAGCCTCCACCGGCAGAGACGGCATCCACGGAGCCACCTTCGCCTCCGAGGAGCTGTCGGAGAAATCCGAATCCAGGCGTCCCTCGGTGCAGATCGGCGACCCCTTTATGGAGAAGCTCCTCTTAGAAGCCACTCTGGAGATTATCGGCGAGAGGTTGGTGGTGGGGATTCAGGACATGGGGGCGGCGGGAATTACCTGTTCTACCTCCGAGATGTCGGCGCGGGGAGAGAGCGGCATGGAGATCGAACTCTCCAAAGTGCCGGTGCGCGAGACCAAGATGACCCCTTACGAGATAATGCTCTCCGAATCTCAGGAGCGGATGCTGGTAGTCGCCAAAAAGGGGAAGGTAAAGGAGATTCAGAGAATCTTCAAAAAGTGGGGACTGCATTCGGCGATCATCGGGAAGGTCACCGACGACGGACTGCTCCGAGTCAAAAACGGAGGCCGGGTGGTCGCCGAGGTGCCGGCTGTGTCCTTGGCCCTCGGCGGGGGAACTCCGGTATACACAAGAGAGAGAAAGAGACCTGCTCATCTGAGTAAACACTGGAGATTCGACCCCAACTCTCTCCCCCCGCCCAAAGATTTGGGGGAGACACTGCTAAAACTCCTCTGTTCACCAAATATCGCCAGCAAGGCCTGGGTCTACGAACAGTATGATACGATGGTGAGAACCGGCACCGTCGTGGGACCGGGCTCGGATGCCGCCGTGATCCGCATCCGCAAGACCAAGAAGGGATTGGCGTTCTCCACCGACTGCAACGGACGTTATTGCTACCTGAATCCGAAAGAGGGAGCCAAAATCGCCGTCGCCGAGGCAGCCAGAAACTTGGTCTGCTCCGGAGCCAAGCCTCTGGGGGTGACCAACTGCCTCAACTTCGGAAATCCGTATAAGCCGGAGATGTTCTGGACCTTTGCAGAGTGCGTGGCCGGAATGGGAGAGGCTTGCAGGGCCTTCAAAACCCCCATAACCGGAGGAAACGTCAGCTTCTACAACGAGGATCCCGAAAGAGCGGTGTACCCCACCCCGGTGATAGGAATGGTGGGATTGATAGAAAACGTCAATCACGTCACCACCCAGTATTTCAAGAACCGCGGGGATCTAATCTTCTTGGTGGGAGAAAACACCCCCGAAGTCGGAGGCAGCGAATATCTAAAGAGCATCCATAACAAGATTGTCGGGCAGATCCCCGGGATAGACCTCGACTTCGAGCTCAAAGTCCAAGAATTCTGCCTGGCGGCCATTCGTGAGGGTCTGGTGGTTTCGGCTCACGACACCTCCGAGGGGGGGCTGGCAGTGGCTCTGGCGGAGTGCTGTATCGCCTCCCCAAAAAAGAACCTCGGAGCGGTCATAAGGCTGAAAGACCAAATGCGACCCGATTTCTTGCTCTTCGGCGAGAGTCAATCCCGGATAATCCTCTCTGCCAGACAGAAAAACGCAGACCGGCTAAAACGTCTGGCTAAGAGATTTCAGGTCCCCTTGAAGAAAATCGGCACCGTCGGAGGCAAAGCTCTGAAGATAGACTCGTTGCTAGCACTTGATCTCGATTCGTTGAAGCGGGCATATTTCCGTTCAATCCCCAATCTCATGGAAAAGTGGTGAACGCCCGGCAGTGGTCGATAGTCAGTGGCTAGTAGTCCGTTCTCGGTGGTTCATAGTTAATAGCTAATAGTTGACGGCTCTTGCCGTTCAGCATAATCAGGTAATCAAAACAGATTCGATTGAATCCTGGCAGGCATGCCTCCGGGGCTTAGGGTGACAGCTTCCCACTTCTGTGAAATCATCGGGTAAACGAATCCCAGGCGACAAAAATAGTTGACAAAATATTGGCTGACGTTATAATTGGGGTTTATCCTGGAGAGAAGAGATGCCCAAAAGCATGACCGGATATGGCAGCGGGGAGGCCAGAAGCGGAGAGGAGAGACTGCTGGTCGAAGTTAACTCCCTCAACAATCGATATCTGGAGACGCAGATCAAGCTCCCCAAGACTCTCTCCGGTTTGGAAAATGATCTGCGGGAGCTGGTCAGACAGAGAATCTCTCGGGGCAAGATCACCTTAAATGTCGCCTGGGACAAGTCCGAAGATATATATCCCTCCCTGGAGCTCAACGAGCCGGTGGCGGACACTTACTACCGCCTTCTCACCTCCATAAAAAAGCGCTACAACCTCCCCGGGGAGATCCAGCCGAGCCACTTTGCCGGGCTGCCGGACATAATGAGGCCGACAACGCCGGAGGTCGCCCCCAGAAAGACCTGGCGGCTCTTGAGATCAGCAAGCCTGAAGGCCCTTGAGGCTCTGGAGCGGATGCGCAAAAAGGAGGGGGAGAATCTCTCTCGGGATTTGAGAGGGATGGAGAAAAAGATCTCCCGGATTCTGACGGAGATCAAAGGATACGCCAAGGTAAACGTCGATGCATATAAGACCAGATTGAAAAGCCGGATAAGGGATCTGTTGGAAGAGGGGCCTCTCTCTGAAGAGAGGTTGGCTCAGGAGGCGGCCATCTTTGCCGAGAGGTCTGACATCACCGAAGAGGTGACCAGGCTCCGAAGCCACTGCCAGCAGTTCCGGCAAACCTTGAGATCTCAGGCTCCGGCAGGGAAAAGGCTCATCTTCCTGCTCCAGGAGATGTTAAAGGAGATCAACACCGTAGGCTCCAAAGCCTCCCATCTGGAGATATCCACGAGGGTGATCGCCATCAAGGAGGAGCTCGAGAAGATGCGGGAACAGGTTCAGAACATCGAGTAGAAACTGGAG
>JBHIBM010000096.1:0-6964 GCA_046759085.1 Candidatus Zixiibacteriota bacterium | reverse complement strand
GACGTCGCCGCCTTAGGAGAAATTGTCGAAGGAGAGATAAGAAAACTCGCAGGCCATCTCGGAGACAGCAAAATTGTTCTTGATTTGGCTTCATTTGTGGGCTATAATTTAAGTTTGAAGAGAGCGATTATCCGCGCCTGTTTTTCGAAATTGAGCCCTCGAAGCTTCCCGTTATCATATCAGTCGGTGATGAGGGTATTGTCGCTTGGTGGCTCGAGAACTGGTGCCAGAGTGGAACTGCCGAGCGGAGTTGTGGCTGAAAGGGGAAAGGACAAGCTGATATTCTCTCTTCCCCGCACAGACAACTCCATACACAAGCTGGATTTGCCGGGAGAGTGCGAGCTGGAGGGTCTGGGAATAGATGTCCGCGGGGAGGTGATTGACCTTAGAGATTTGCCGGGAGACCTCAAAGTTACTCCTCCCTGGACAGCCTTCTTCGATCTGGAGCGGTTTTCGCCGCCGTACGGGCTGCGGACTAAGAGAGCCGGCGACAGGTTTAAACCTCTGGGGATGGAGACCGAGAAGAAGTTGTCGGACTTCTTCATCGACGGCGCCGTCCCGAAGATTTTGCGTGAGGAGGTCTTACTGCTTCTAAGTGGGGAAAAGATCGCCTGGGTGGTGGGGTTCAGGCCCCATCACGATTTTCGGGTCAGAAAAGATTCCGAAAAGATAATGAAGGTTGAGGTCTCCGGTGCGAGTTATTATCTCTGAAGAGAAGCTGAAAGAGAGAGTGAGAGAATTGGGGAGGGAAATCTCCGCCGACTTCCGGGGGAAAGACCCCATAATTGTCAGCATCCTGCGGGGAGGCTTCATCTTCACCGCGGATTTAGTCAGATTCTTGGATTTCCCTCACGAGATTGATTTCATCTCGGTCTCGAGCTACGGAGACGGCACCTCCAGTTCCGGCGCAGTCAGGCTTCTGAGGGATTTGACCACCAACGTCCAGGGGCGTCACCTCCTCTTGGTCGACGACATCATCGACACCGGACTGACCATCAACTACCTCACCGAGAACCTGAGGCTTCGCAGTCCGGCCTCCCTGACCATCGCTGCCCTGCTGGAGAAACAGATCAAAAGGGAAATCGATTTGCCGACAAAATATGTTGGATTCAGAATCCCCGACACCTTTGTGGTCGGATACGGTTTGGACTTCAACCAGAAGTACCGCCACCTCCCCTTCATTGCGGACCTGGACGGGATTGAGGCCAAAGGCACCGGCGGGAACAAAGGGACAGAATCAAGTTAAAAAGTAGTGATGTCAAACGATAGAGAAAAGCAGATTCTGCGGCGAATTCCTCCCGGGGGAGGAGAGGAGAGGCGCAGAAGACCACCTCGCGGGGAGATGCCTCCGGAAGGCAAGGGCGGGGGTAACCCTCTCAAAAGAATGTCCAAGACTTTGGTCTTCTGGGCCGCGATTATCCTAATCACAGTGCTCTTCGTCCAGTATCAACTCTCCGGCAAAAGGGAGATTGTGGAGATAACTTACTCGGAGTTCATAGACCAGTTGAATCAGGACAATATCAAGGAGGTTACCTTCATCGAAAAGGACTTGAGCGGGGAGTTTCTGAGCGCATATTCCAAGATGGAGAGAGGCCAGACGCAACCCTACAAGAAATTTAGAGTGCACATTCCCTTTGAGGACCCAGATCTGGTGGAGAGGTTGGAGGCCAGGGGGGTGGAGATAAACGCCAAGGAGAAGGGAATGGGGTGGTCGTTAATATTGTCGTTTCTGCCCTGGCTGCTTTTCCTCCTCCTCTTCTGGTTTTTGATGTTCAGACAGATGCAGGGAGGTGCCAGAGGCGTTTTCTCTTTCGGCAAGAGCCGGGCGAAGCTCCTAGGTGGAGGGGACCGACCTCAGACCACCTTTAAGGATGTCGCCGGCTGCGACGAGGCTAAAGAGGAGCTCTCGGAGATCATCGAGTTCCTCAAAGACCCCGCCAAGTTCCAGAAATTGGGAGGCAAAATCCCCAAAGGGGCTCTGGTCTTAGGTCCCCCGGGGACGGGAAAGACTCTGCTGGCTCGAGCCGTGGCCGGAGAGGCCGGGGTGCCGTTCTTCTCCATGAGCGGCTCTGACTTCGTGGAGATGTTTGTGGGGGTAGGAGCCTCCAGGGTACGAGACCTCTTCGATCAGGGAAAGAGGAACGCTCCCTGCATAGTCTTCATCGACGAAATCGACGCCGTCGGCAGGCATCGCGGCGCCGGTCTGGGCGGTGGGCACGACGAGAGGGAGCAAACCCTAAACCAGCTTTTAGTGGAGATGGACGGATTTGAATCCAACGAGGGGGTCATCCTCCTTGCCGCTACCAACCGTCCGGATGTGCTGGACCCCGCCCTCTTGAGACCCGGGCGCTTCGACCGCCAGATTGTGGTCAGCAGCCCCGATGTTAAGGGTCGGGAGGGAATTCTGAAGGTGCACGTTCGCAAAATAAAGGTCGCCGAGGAGGTCGATCTGTCGATTCTGGCCCGGGGGACGCCAGGGCTTTCAGGTGCGGATCTGGCCAACCTGGTCAATGAAGCCGCCCTTTTGGCCGCCAGGAGAAACCGCGACGCCGTCACCATGGCGGATTTTGAGGACGCCAAGGACAAGGTGATGATGGGCACCGAGAGGCGCAGCCTGGTGATCTCCGACGAGGAGAAAAAGATCACCTCTTATCACGAATCCGGACACGCCCTGGTGGCGAAACTCCTCCCCGGAAGCGACCCGGTGCATAAAGTCACCATTATCCCTCGAGGGATGGCCTTGGGGCTGACTCATCATCTGCCCATCGACGAACGTCACACATACTCCAAGGAGTATTTGGAGACAAGCCTGACATCCATCCTCGGTGGCCGAGTTGCGGAGAGGCTGGTATTCAACCAATACACCACCGGCGCCGGCAACGACATCGAACGAGCCACCGCCCTGGCTCGAAAGATGGTCTGCGATTGGGGGATGTCGGAGAAGCTAGGCCCCTTAACCTTCGGGAAGAAGGAAGAGGAGATCTTCTTGGGGAGGGAGATCGCCAAGCGGAGAGACTACTCCGAACAGACCGCCATCGAAATCGACCAGGAGGTCAAAGCCATCATCGGTAGAGCCGAGGGGAGGGCGACCGAGCTTTTGAGCGCCAACATTGACAAACTGCACAAGCTGGCGGAAGTGCTTTTGGAAAGGGAAATACTGGACGGAGAGGAAATAGACAGAATCCTGCGGGGGGAAGAGCTGGAACCGGCCAAAGAGGTAGCTCCCGAGAGTGGACAGAGCTAAAGCAGAGAAGGCGGTGCGGGAGCTTCTGGAGGCCTTAGGGGAGGACATCGATCGTCCCGGGCTGAAGGAAACCGCCCGCAGGGTTGCCGATTTTTATCGAGAGTTCTTCTGGGGGCTTTCTCGTGACCCCAAGGCGGAGCTGAAATCGGGCATCTTCCAGAGCTCCGAAGGATCGCCCACCACCGAGGGGGGGATGGTTGCCACCAAAGATATCAACTTCCATTCTCTGTGCGAGCACGATCTTCTCCCCTTTTTTGGAAAAGTCGGCATCGTTTACATTCCGGACGGAGGCCGCATTGCGGGGTTTTCCCAACTGGCCCGGACGGTGGAGATCTTCTCCCACCGACCCCAGTTGCAGGAGCGGTTGACCAGCCAAGTAGCCGACACCATCCAGGAGGTTTTAAGGCCAAGGGGAGTTTTAGTGCTGGTGGAAGCCGAACAGCTCTGTCTCAGCATGCGCGGCCTAAAGAAGCCGGGAATAGTCACGGTCACTTCAGCGTTCACCGGGATCCTTAAAGAGGAAGCCACCAGGGCGGAGGCCTTAACGCTGCTTAAAGGGAGGTAGAAACCAGAAGACCGACGATGGTCGGGGTTTCCATCTTATAAGCCCTAACTCACAGATTCCGAACTTTCCACAGAGTTGACTTAAAAGACCGGAGTTCTTATCTTGTGATTTGAGTGAGTTCTTGCTCACTTTCTCTGAAGTTAGATTTGGAGTTTAAGTCTTTCGTGGTGGCAGATGAAATCTTACAAGTTCTTTCAGGTTGACGTCTTTACCGAAACCGCTTTTGCGGGGAATCCGTTGGCGGTCATTCCGGAACCGGAAGACCTCTCGGAGGGCCTGATGCAGAAGATCGCCAGGGAGATGCACCTATCCGAGACCAGTTTCGTTTTCCCTCCGGAGAGGCCCGAAGCCGATTTCAAACTGAGAATTTTCACTCCGACACACGAGATTCCCTTCGCCGGGCACCCGGTGATAGGAACTGCTCACGTTCTGTCCACCGAGGGGTATTTCAAGTTCGAGAGAGGGAAGACCAAGCTCAGCTTGGAACTCGGGATCGGCAAAATCGAGGTCACAAGGGGGAGGTTCTCTGGAGCAGAAGAGTGCCTGACCATGCGGCAGCCCCTTCCAAAGTTCGCCGACTACGGTGGCGACCGCAAACAGATAGTGGAACTGCTGGGGTTGAGCTCCACCTCGGAGTTGGCGGAGGATTTGCCCATAAAAGTGATTTCCACCGGCTCGCCGTTTCTGATGATTCCCCTGCGCTCGGAGGAGTCGTTGAAGAGAGTCAAGGTGAACTTGAGCATTCTGGAGAAAGTATCGGTAGTCGCAGGCACCACCGCGGTGGCGCCTTTCGTGGTCAACTATCCCGGAGCTGGGGAGGTCACCACCAGGGTCTTTGCCCCCTTCTTTGGGGTGCCGGAGGATCCGGCAACCGGCTCCGCCGCCGGCTGTTTCGGGAGCTATATGATCACGGTCTTCGGGCTCGGGAAGTCCAAGACCCGGGAGTTCACCATAAATCAGGGCGCAGAATTGGGACGCCCGAGTCGCATCTTCGTCAGAATTCACCTGCAGGGCAAAGGCATCGTCGGGGTTGAGGTCGGAGGCTCGGTGGTGAAGGTCGCCGAAGGAGTTTTGAAATTCTGAGGCTCGGATCAAGAGGCGTCAACCTGGTCGGATTATGCTCCCCAAGATAGTCCTGAAAAACAAGACCCTAGACTTCTCCCAACGAGCTTACATAATGGGGGTGTTGAACCTCACCCCGGATTCGTTCTTCGACGGCCGGATGTTCCCTGAGCCCGAGGCCGCGGTGCAGCACGCCTTTCAGATGGAGGCGGAGGGGGCTGACATCATCGACCTCGGGGGGGAATCGACCCGACCGGGAGCCCAGGCCGTTCCCTTGAAGGAGGAGTTCAGAAGGGTCCTGCCAGTTCTTAAGAGGCTGTCGGGAAGGCTGAAGGTGCCGATCTCCATCGACACTTACAAATCTGAGGTGGCAGAGAGGTGCATCCAATGCGGCGCCGAGATCGTGAACGACATCAGCGGTCTCTACTTCGACCCCAGGATGAAAGAGATCGTTGCCCGCCATCAGGTCCCGGTAATCGTTATGCACATCAAGGGAACTCCCCGAGACATGCAGAAGGATCCACAATACCGGGATCTAATTGGTGAAATCCTCTCTTTCTTCAGAGAGAGCATCTCTCGAGCAGACGCCGCCGGAGTCCCCGCCGACAAGATCATCATCGACCCCGGGATCGGCTTCGGGAAGAGCTTCGCTCACAACCTTGATATCCTCAAAGGGCTCGAGAGCTTCAAGGTCTTGGGCAAGCCGATCATGGTGGGTGTTTCCCGCAAATCCTTTCTGGGGAAGATCTTAGACCTGCCGGTGGATGAGCGTCTGGAGGCCTCGATTGCGGCGGCCCTGTATGCGGTTCTCAGAGGAGCCAATATCGTCCGAGTTCACGATGTCGCCGCAACCGTCAGAGCCTTGAGGACCGTCGAAGCCATTCAAAGGGCAGCTTAGCCAGATGGAGCTTTTCAGGATTAGCTTTCTTAAGTTTGGGGTCGTTGACCTCGTGGATGTCTTGTTGGTTGCCTTCTTCGTCTATCGCTTCTTCCTCTTGATTCTGGGGACGCGATCGTTTCAGATTTTGATTGGCCTCTTCCTGGTCTTTCTTGTTGGGGTGGCCGCCTTCTGGTTCCAGCTGGAGGCGGTCAAATGGCTCATCACCAACGTCGCCACCGTGGGAGTGATTGTCCTGGTGATAGTCTTTCAGCCGGAACTGCGCAGAGCTTTGGCTCAGATCGGACAACACCGGCTGTTTCGATTTTTCTTCAAATACCTGCCCCCCGAGAGGTTGAAGGAGGTTGTCAAGGGGGTGGAGCAGTTAGCCTCCCGGCGTTATGGAGCCCTAATCGTCGTGGAGAGGGAAGCCAACCTCAACCGTATCATCGAGACCGGCAAGATCCTCAATGCCAGCCTTTCATGTGAAGCTCTGGTGACGATCTTCACTCCCCACACCCCGCTGCACGATGGGGCGGTAGTAATCCGGGGTGACGAGATCGTTGCCTGCGCCTGCACCCTCCCCCTAACCCAGAACCCCGCCTTTCATCACACTTACGGCACCCGCCACAAAGCCGCCGTGGGGGTGACCGAGGACTCCGATGCCATTGTGGTGGTGGTCTCGGAGGAGACCGGCAGAATCTCGATCGCCTCCGATGGCCTTCTCAACAAAGGGTTGGAAGTTGAGATGTTGCTGCCGGCGTTGACCAAGCTTTTCAAAACCGGCTAGGGCCTTCACGCCGGGGCTCGAAAGAGATAACCGTGTTCATCGACTATGTGGAAATCGAGGTTGAATCCGGAAGGGGTGGAGATGGCTGCATCAGCTTCCGCAGGGAGAAATACGTCCCCAAGGGAGGGCCCGACGGGGGGGACGGCGGCGACGGCGGGAACGTAATCATAAGAGTCGACCCGCAGCTCTCCACTCTCCTCGACTTCCGCTATCGCAGAAAGTACAAAGCTGAAAAGGGGCGAAATGGATCCGGGGCACTACGCCATGGGAAAAGAGGCGAAGACTTGGTCATAAAAGTTCCCCTGGGAACCATCATCAAGGATAGGGGGAGCGGAGAGATGCTGAGAGACTTAAGCTCGGGGGGCCAGGAGGCGATCGTTGCTAAGGGAGGCGCCGGAGGTCGGGGCAACGCTCGTTTCGCCACCG
>JBHIBM010000095.1:0-6964 GCA_046759085.1 Candidatus Zixiibacteriota bacterium | reverse complement strand
CGTTAGGTCAAAACCGGGGTGCGAGAGCTTGACTCTCGCCCCAGCATGCCGGTGGCACTTCTTACCACAAGCTATGTCTTGAACTTACTTCAGCAAGTTCATAGACTTGGTGGCGACATAATCACCAGCGACGAGCCTGTAGAAGTAGACACCGCTGGCGACGTTGGAAGCATCCCAAGCCACCACCTGGTTGCCAGCATCCTTGTACCCCTCAAGCAGTGTGATCACCAGACGGCCAGTGATGTCGTACACCTTCACGCTGACATTCCCGGCCTCAGCCAAATCAAGGCTGATGTTGGTGGTGGCGTTGAAAGGATTGGGATAGTTCTGGTGGAGCTCGGTAACCGTCGGGAGAATGGCCTCCGGGCGGTCTGCCTGTACCAACTCCCACTCGGTGTTGTTCCCGATCCTCCAGGGGACGCAATCGATAATGTCGGCGTTCATACAGCAGTAAACGTCGTTACCACTGAGGCTGCCACCGATCGAAGCACTATACTGTCCGGGAGTGGCAGAGTCCGGAGCCTTAAGCATGTAGTATTCCTGAGTGGTGCCGGCCGGATAGGTCTTGTTCCTCGGAATGGCAATCAGAAGGTTGGCCGGGTCGCAGCCGTAGTCCGTGTAACCGCTGAAGGTCAGAGTGCCGGAGATGTTACCTCCAGTGCGGTTATTGACGGTGACCATGAAGTAGAATTTCTTGCCCTGGCAGAACTGCGGAGAGAGATTGTCACAGAACAACATCACATCCGGCAGCAGGATGTCAACAGCCAGCTGGTTGTGGACATAGCCCTGGTCGTAAGCTATCTGCAACCCGATGCTGGCATCCGAGTTCTCGATTCCGATGGTACACTCGTTCAGAGGGTCGCTCAGGGAGTTGAACTGGAAATGGATTCCGTCGTCAGCAGTCAGGATAACCTGGAAGGTATTGGCGCCGGTGCTGTAGTAATGCGGGACGTCAATCCAGGAAACAATCAGCGAGTCGGAGTTCCCGAAATACCAGATCTGACCACCGGTACTTGGGTTCAGGTCATCCCAGAACATCGCAAGCAGGTTGTTGGGTTCGTCGGGGTCGGGTATGGGATCGTTGCTGTAACGAGTCGAGGTGCTGGTGAAACTCACCCAACCGTTGGAGCAGACGCGAAGGTTACCGCTGAAGCTATTACCGTAGAAGTTGAAACTGAACGGCATCGATATGGGCTGGTTGTCGTCATCCGACATATACAACTGCGTTCCCCGGTTGGTGATATCGACCCAGCTGTAAGTGGGGCCACCGGGTTCGTCGGAATCGATCCAGACGTAACCGAAATCGTCGGGGCCACCCATCCCGGCACTTGCAGGACCGGTCGAGCTGATGACGAGAAGAGCCGAGACCAACAAGACCAGTCCGAAGAGACTCTTACTTAACTGCATCTGTTTACCTCCTGAACTTGAAGTTGAATTTGGTTAAAGTCGGAGTCGAAACATAAACAACTAGCTTGGGCTAATTAGATCTATCACCTCCTCGCGGTCAAGCCGAGGAGAATTGACATTTGCCCTAAAACTGTAAGCAACTATCCTTAGTTTAAGACAACACAGAATCTGCTGTCAGAAGCTCCTTCGGTAGAGTATAGGCGCAGAAGAAACAATTCTCTGCTTTCATAAAATACCGGTTCAATCGATGCTTGTCAAGGATTATCTCATGGTTTTTTGAGAATCCACAAGTAGGCCGGGGGAACCCTCCAGTGGAGGTTTCGGGACGCCAATGGAGTGTCATCCCCTCAACCCTCCGGGACAACCTTGAATCGACGCCGCTTCAACAGGCAACGAGCTCACTTCAGGATTACCATCGGCTTAACGCTCAGATAGCTTCCCGCCCGCAACTGATAGAAATAGGTCCCGGAGGCTAAAGACCCATTACGCCACCCCACCGCCTTGTGACCGGCGGCTTGCCTTGCATTGACGAGAACGGCGACCTTTTGCCCTAGGAGGTTGAACACCTCCAGGGTGACCTCGCAATCTCGGGGGAGATGATATTCGAAAATCGTCAAGAGATTGAAGGGGTTGGGATAATTCTGAAGGAGGGCGAATTCTCTCGGGAAGACAGAGTTCTCCGGCTCGTCGACGTCAGTTGGCCCCTGGTAGGAGATTGCATTATACAGGAATTGTTTGTCAGTCTCGCCTCCCTCATATTCCGGCATGGAGCTTATGTAGAAGGCGGCGTAGCTACCCGCCGGGTAAAAAGTGACTATGCCGAGAGTGTCGTCAAGGGTTGCCGCCGCCACTCGAGCTCCCCTTAGGTCAGCACCGGTCCAAAATCCCTTGTCCGGCTGCTGCGAGAGATTATAACCCTCGCTCCGGTAGGGACTCTCCATCCCCTCGAAAACATATTCCCCCTGGTTGAAGTGATACCTGCGGTCGAAGTCCCTCAACGAGTATGCCAGGGTGGAATCGAGACCGAAAATGGAGGCTAAGCCACGATTGTCAACGGTGGTATCGCCATAAGCATAGAATAAAACCGTGTAAGTCCCCAGTACATTATGCCCTCCTTCAGCATAGTCTCTCACAGCCTCAATCTCTTCCTGGCTGAATCTCTTCCAAGCACCGGAAGGGCCGCTTATGATTAACACATCTGCACCAATGTCAGTCAGATCCTGATGACTGAGGCTCTCTTTATTGAGCAGGGTGGTGTCGATGAAAATCGGAGTTGCTCCGTATTGAGACCAGTTTTGGTTTAAATCTTCCCATACGAGGTAATCCCAATAGCCCCAAGCCTTCGCCCAAGATTTCACCAAAGCGGCTACAATGGTATCTTGAGGTGGGACCTCCTGGTTACCATTATGAGTGAAGTCTGCGTCTCCGGGCTTCTCCTCCGGAATGGGGGGACTGAGCGGGAGGTCAAACCCCAAGCTTGGTAGCGCCTTGAAACATACTAAGACAATCAAGAATGAGAGGATTGAGATTTTGAGGATTCTAACTTCCAATAGGTCAATACCTGAAGTCACCTTTCGGTGTAAGTGAGCTTTTTGCTCTATTATACCTGGGAAACGGCGTTTGTCAAAACATTTTTACATTCCTGTCTACAGTTAGTGGTAGGGGATAGGAAGCATATTGTCCAGGCCCAATTTGCAGTTGAAAAAGACTGTCTGAAATATCGGGTAACCGCTGATGGAAAAATTACCAAAATTCTTGTTTTTCCCTTGACAAATTATGCCGATAAGATTAATATAGGGATAGGGGGTAGGGGTACTTGAGATGATCGCACAGAAGACCCGAGAACAACTTCACAAGCGATTTTCTCGAATCGAGGGGCAGATTCGGGGATTAAACCGCATGGTGGAGGCACAGCGTCCCTGTATAGAAATCTTGACCCAGATCTCCTCAGTCCAGGAAGCCCTGAGGGGGGTGGGAAAGATCATGATGAAAAACTATCTAGAATCCTGCGCCACCAAGGCGATACGTTCCCAAAATAAAAAGAGGGCGGAGGAGACTTACAAGGATATTATGGAGGTCATATACAAATTTGCAAAGTAGATTGAGGTATCCTTGAAGGAGGTGGAAAAATTGTGAAAAGGCAGATCGAGGTCTTCACCGGTGGGTGTTACCTCTGTGAAGAGGTGGTCGGGAAAATTCAACAGCTCGGCTGTGAAGATTGCGTGGTCAAGATATACGACCTCAGCAAGGAGGACTGCCCCGAGGACTGTCGTGCCAAGGCCTCCCAATACCAGATCAAGTCGGTCCCGGCGGTGGTTATTGATGGCAAGCTCGCTGACTGCTGTGTTGGTAGAGGGGTCGATTTTGAGGTCTTGAAGGTTGCTGGCTTGGGCAAAGCTCTCTTCTGATCTCTTAGTTGTTGTTATCGGGAGTTTTCGTCCGACACCCAATGAATTGGGTGTCGGTTTTTTTCACCCAGGTTTGGTGCGCAGCCATTCCCCTAATTCCGAGAGCAATTCCTCTTCGTGCTCGAAGATTTTGGTGGTTAATGGCAGACTCTTCAAGAAGTATTCTCCGTAAGAGGAGGTGATAGTCCTTTTGTCCAAAATCACGACTGCGCCTCTGTCGGTCTGGCTCCTGATCAGGCGACCGAATCCCTGTTTCAGCTTCAAGACCGCCTCGGGGACGGAGTAACTTGAAAAGGGGTTTTCGCCCCGGGACTGAATTCTTTCCAGCTTGGCCTCCACCACCGGTTCGCTCGGCACCGCGAAGGGGAGCTTCGTGATTACAAGAAGCTCAAGCTGCTCCCCGGGTAGATCGATTCCCTCCCAGAGGCTCTCGGTCCCCAAAAGGACCGTTTTCTCCTCCCTTTTGAGCCTTTTCAGAATGGAGGCGGCATTCCCGCTCACTCCTTGCGCCAGGACTGAGAAGCCGGCTTCTTCCAGATGCTCTTTTATGTGTCTATACGTGAAGTTCAACATCGAATAGGAGGTGAACAACACCAAGGAGTTCCTCCTGCAGGTCAAACAGAGACGCTTTACCAATCCGGAGACTTCCTCCTGGAAGTCCTGTCCCTTAGGTGAAGGGAGGAATTTCGGCACCGATAGGTGCGCCTGACGGCTGTAGTCGAAGGGTGAGCCCACCTCTAAAGTCAACAGCTTTTCTTGTTCCAGCAGGTCTAAACCCAATCTCGAAGCCATAAAGGAGAAATCTCCACCGGTGGCTAAAGTGGCGGAGGTGAAAATCCCGGTTTTAATTCGCCCGTAAACCAGCTCGTTCATCTGGCTGCCAACCTCTATTGGCGCGGAAACAAGCCTCGTGTCCAGCTCCTTCCCCTGCGGTGGGAACTCAGCCCAGCGAACAGAATCCTCTTCACCTGGCGCCGTTGAGTCTTCTCGTCTCTCGGCGAAAAGTAGGTGGCAGCAGGTGGCGGTGAGGCCTTTCAACTCAGCTATCTTGGCGTCCAGAAGCTGCCCTGACTCAAATGCCCCCTCGAATTTATCGCTGGAGTATTCCTGAAACGAGAGCACCAAGCGGTGGAGGCTGGTGGTCAACGATTCTAATTCCTTCAATACCAAAGAGGTTTCCTGGCTCAGCGAACGGATAAATTTGCTCTTTGCCTCGTAGCGTTTTTTGAAGGAGTATCGAATCTCACCCTGAATCTCTGGAGATACAAGTTGATAAAGTCCCTTAAAGAGTCTTTCGAAAGATTTTGAGACCAGCGTTGTTCCTTCGATGACTTTATCGGTTTTCTCCTCGAAGGAGAGTTTCTCCACTTTTCTCAGCGGTGAGAAATTGACCTTCTGGATGAGAAAGGGCAAAAGCCCGCTCTCCATCACCTGTCTCTCATAGAGCGAGTTGAGGATTCGCCTCACCTGCCAGAAGGACAGCTCCTCACCTAAGTATTGGGAGGCTACCTTCTCTAAGTTATGAGCCTCATCGAAGATGACGTTTTCGTAATCTAAAAGGATGGTATTGTCGGCCTTCAAATCGGAGAAGAAGAGGTGATGATTGACCACCACCAGGTCGGCCTTGTTGGCACTGTTCCTGACCTTCCAGAGAAAGCATTTCTGGTAATGGGGGCAGTTTTTGAAAAGGCAGAAGCTCCCCTCACAGGAGACCCTGGTGAGAAGCCAGCTATCCCTGCCGGATAGTGCAGTGCACTCGTTCAAATCCCCGGAGGCGGTGCTGTCAGCCCATAAGACTAGGGGCATGAGCTTCACTCTCTGCTGTGCCGGAAGTTGTCTTTCGCCCTCCGAGATCAGAAGGTGCAGCTTGTAGAGGCAGACGTAGTTGTTCCTCCCCTTGAGAAGAACCGCTTTGAAAGGAACTCCGATCACCTCCTCTAAAAGAGGTAGGTCTTTGAAGAAAAGCTGTTCCTGGAGGCTTTTGGTGTTGGTGGAGATGATGATCTTTTCCTGGTTTTGATAAGCCCAGAGTATCGCCGGAGAAAGGTAGGCGAACGATTTTCCCACCCCGGTTCCGGCCTCGACCAAGAGAAACTTCGAGCCGTTGAAGGCGTCCGCCACCCCTAAGGCCATCTGCACTTGTTCCTGCCGGTATTCGTAGTTTTCAAATTTGGCGGCGAGAGGTCCAATCTCCGAGTAAAAATCCTTTGTCTCCTTTGGAGACAGTGGCAGAAACTCCTCGAAGGTCTCCTCTTTTTTTCTGCGGTGGCCGATGACGTTGTCCAGGTTCACCAAAGAGGCGGGAGAGAGACGAAACCTCGGCAATTCCGGTTGCCCGGTCCCGATCAGGCTGATGCAGATGGTCAAGAGTCTGGCTAAACTCCTGTCCCCGTCAGCGGCTAGGTTCAACAGGCTTATGAGCTTGTTCTGCCTGAGGTTGGCGAGAAGCTTCTGCAAGAGTGCGAACAGCTGGGCGCACAGGTGGGAGTCGGCTTCGGCGCGATGATACTGCTTGGCTTTCAAGTTGAAAAGCTTTGTCATGGAGCGCAGGCCGCGATTTTTCAAATTCGGGAAAAGAAGTCTGGAGAGAAAGGCGGTATCGTAGCTCTCTTCACCGATGGCGTGAAGTCCCAGCTTTTCGCCATTGGAGTTTATGAACGAGAGGTCGAAGGGGAGGTTGTGACCGACGATCGGAGAGTCGCCCACAAATTCGATGAATTCCGGCAGGGCTTTATCGATTGGAGGCGCAGTTGACACCATTGAAGTTGTTATCCCGGTCAATTTCGCTATAAAGGGAGGAATCTCTCTTTGAGGGTTTATGAGCTGGGAGAGACTTTCCTCAGTCTCACCGTTGACCACCCGAACCGCTCCCAGCTCGATTATAGAATCTCTCTTGGAATCGAGCCCGGTGGTTTCAGTGTCAACGGCGACGAATGAACCTATGGGGAGTTTTTCTGACAAAATCGGTTTACTCAGTTCGTCATTGCTGGCGTGGGAGTCGTGTTTCTACCCTGTTTCCCCGGTGGCAGAGGCCACCGGGCTACCCAACTTTGTGGCAAAGGGTAAATAGCTGATCGAAATAGTCCGCTCCTGACCCCTGTCCCCCGTTCCCTATAGATTGAACACTACCATCTTGATATCGGTGAGCT
>JBHIBM010000094.1:0-6993 GCA_046759085.1 Candidatus Zixiibacteriota bacterium | reverse complement strand
CCCTAATCGATGCTGAGATGCAGGCCGGGCATCATGTAGTCTCCTGGGAGGCCTCTGACTGTTCGAGCGGGATCTATTTTTACAAACTCAGCGCTGGCGACTTCAGCGAGATAAAGAGAATGACCTTTCTTAAATAGCACCCGACGCTGGCGAAGCAGAAAAGGGAGCCTGAGGGCTCCCTTTTTCTTTTCAGACAGACCATTTTCCGACTTGGATACCGCCATAGTCCCCAGTGAGCTCTGACCACACGATTGTCTCCTTTTCCCGAAGTGACCCGCTGCCGTTCGAGTACCGCAATCAGGGAAATGTCGGTGAGTTGAGCAAGACCCCCGGCAATCCTCTTTCTTCAATTGAAAAACGAAGCCCCAACTGTTATCTTGGCAGCCATTAAGCTAAAGAGTGGACTCACATAGCTATGTAAGAGGAGTGAAGAGATGTTCTCTACTATCGAAGAGTTCGAGCAAGCGTGGAAAGGTCACGTCGAGGCAACTAGGAAAATCATGTCCGCCCTCAACCAGGAGTCCCTGGAGCAAAGTGTCGCCGACGATCACCGCACCCTGGGGCGGATGGCCTGGCATACCGTCACCACCATTCCGGAGATGATGACCAAAACGGGGTTGACGGTCAAGTCGGTGAGCGCAGACTCCCCGTTACCTAAGACAGTCGCAGAGATTCAAAATGCTTACGACGAAGTCACCTCGGAGCTTCTGCAGCAGGTAAAAGAGAACTGGAAAGACGAGGATCTGCTGGTGGAGGACGAGATGTACGGTGAGAAATGGAAACGGGGTTTCAGCCTATCCTCCCTTATTGTCCATGAGATTCACCACCGCGGTCAGATGACAATGCTGATGCGCCAGGCCGGTCTCAAGGTGCCAGGCGTCTTCGGCCCCGCCAAGGAGGAGTGGAGCCAGTATGGAATGCAGGAGCCGGCCATCTGAGGTAGCTCCGCCGGACGTTTCCCCAGCATGAGCTGCGCGATCATCATAGTGGGCTGCCTTAAACTTCAGCAGCCTCCTATTTCCCTTTCACCCTCCAATTCCCCTTACCGATAAAGGTAGTGGACATGTGGAGCGGACGTTTCGCTGCTTTGGCCGGGCACGCCTCGTTCCGCAGGTTACCAGAAAGACAACAGAGACCTGGGCTCATAAAGGAGGCTTCTATGGCCGTGATGATGGAAGTAATCGAGTGGATGGACATGACCGGCACCGACATGATCCACCGCACCCCGGAAACCGGGTCACTGGATATCAAGGCGGGTGCGCAGCTCATCGTCAGGGATTCCCAATCGGCAGTCTTCTTCAAATCTGGCAAGGGATATGATGTCCTGGGCCCCGGGAGGCATACTCTGACATCCTTGAATATTCCGATTCTGACTCGGGCCCTCTCGTTGCCGTGGGGATTCAAATCGCCCATCAGGTGCGAGGTCTATTTCATTAATCACAAGATTTTCACGAATCTTAAATGGGGTACCCGCGATCCGGTTGCCTTCCGGGATAAGGAGTTGGGGCTGGTTCGCCTCCGCGGATATGGGGCTTACACCTGCAGGATAGTCGAGCCCCTCATCTTCATAAACAGCTTGGTGGGCAGAGAGGCGGCCTTCAGCACTGAGGATATATCCAGCTATCTGCGGGACGTTATCGTGGCGCGGATCAACGACCTCTTCGGTGAAAAGCTGGAGACGATACTCGATCTCCCTCAACAATACGATGAGCTGGCCAAGGAGATCAAAGAGAAGATCTACAGCGAGTTCTCCAAATACGGTTTGGAGCTGATCGATTTCTACATCACCTCCATAACCCCGCCGGATGAAGTCCAGAAGATGATAGATGAGAAATCTTCGATGGGGGCGGTCGGGGACCTCGACAGGTTTCTGAAATACTCCCTGGCCAAGGCGATGTCCTCCGGCGGCGGCACCGCCGAGGCCGGTGTCGGCATTGGGATGGGAGCGGGCATCGGGCTTATGGTTCCTGCGATGCTCTCCAAGGCCTTCTCGCCGGAGGAGAAAGACCTCGCGGTCGAAACCCTACCGACGGTGACATGTCCCAAGTGTGGAATAGACACCCCCCAGAACTCCCGGTTTTGCTACAAATGCGGCCATCAGATGGTCGTTGCCGATCGCTGTCCGGAGTGTGGGGTTGATCTTCCCCCGGAAGCGAAGTTCTGCTTCTCCTGTGGCAAGAAGTTGGGCGAGAAGCTGACCTGTCCCCAGTGCGGTGCCAAGTTGCCTCCGGGGTCGGAATTCTGCACCGACTGCGGGGAGAAGCTCTAGTCCCTCGGGGTGACCAAATGCCCGATTATTCCGCGGTATTCAACTGTCCGGGGTGTGGCTCGCCGCTTCACATCCTGGAGGGGACGATAAGTTTGCGATGTCGGTATTGCGGTCTTATTCTGCGGGTTGGCTCCCCGGGCAGAATCCTGAAATATCTCTACGACACCAGCTTGGACGATTTCGCGGCGAAGTTCGCGGTGGAGAGGTATCTCAAGAAGAACGGGCTGTCGCTCAAGTTCAGAAGGGTAAACAGTCGACTGTATCATCTGCCGTTTTACAGATTTAGGGGAATGTCCTATGCTCTCTTCTCCGAGAAGGTAGCCTGCCACGAGGGGAATCCGGGGCACCCCTCAGCGTTCAAGAAGAGGGTGTTTCATCAGAAGTGCCGCCATTTCGACCTCACCATCCCGGCTTTCGATGATCAATCCTTCGGTCTGGATTCACTCGGAATTCGCCCTCAGGTGGTTCCCTTAAAAGCGTTTCGAAAGGATAATTCCCCGGTGGGGTCGGCCGCGGTCAATGTCACAATCTCACCCGAGGAGGCCCAAAAGAGAGCCATGGGTATGTTCTTCTTCAACCTCGGTTACGCTTCCATGAACAAGGAGTATCTTTCCTCGGAGATGATTGGAGAGGGCCTTGCGGTCATCTACTATCCGGTCTGGGCGTACAGTATCCAGCAGGGCGGAGGCAAAAGCACTCTGTTCGTTGACGGTCTGAACAAACGAGTATATCATGAGATCCCCGGGGCTTTCGAACCCCAGCTCTCAGGTTCAGATCAGAGCAGGGCAGAGGAGTTAAACCCGGTTCAGCACAAATGTCCCAACTGCGGCTTCGATTTGCCAACCTCGGAGTCATCGTTATTTTATCATTGTTCTAACTGCCGAAGGTCGTATCTCATCAAAGACGATAATTACGTTTCAACCGAAATGATAAGTGCCACCTACGAGGCCGGGAAGCATTATCATCCCTTCTTGAGGTTCGCGTTTTCGCTGAGGGATGGCACTGACACCGTCTCCGGGTTCTCCAAGATCCTCACCGGCGAGATCCCTCTGATCGCGAAGAGCAAGGCCAACAATCCCTTTTACCTCTACGTGCCAGCGTTCAGAGCGACCAACCTGAGGGTGCTCACAAACGTAGGCGTTAGGCTTTGTCGGGTTCAGCCGGAACTGGAAGTTGAGAGAAAACCGTTCTCACCGACGGCGGAGATGGTGCTTCCAGGAACGGAAGCGAAGGAGCTGGCAAGATTCTACTGGAATGTTATGCGCTCCAAATATGAGTATCTCAATAGTGCCGGGTATGAATTCAAATCCTGCAAAGTCGGACCGGGAGAGCTTATCTGGTTAAGTTTCACAAGGCCTCGTTATGATACCAGGCCGGCCACGCTGAAGAGAGCAACTGTCTATGCTTGATTTCGGGATCTTCCAAGGAGAGCAATTGTCGAAGTGGGCGCACACTCCCCAGTTTTTAGGTCAATCTCCCGTCGACTGAGCAGTAGCCGTTCTCCCCTCCCACCGGTCCACCACCGCAGCGCCCACGGAATCACCCCATACATTCACAGTCGTGCGGCAACGGTCCAAGAACCAGTCGATGGCCAATATCATGGCAATCCCCTCGGTCGGTAACCCCACGGCGTTCAAGACTATGACCATGGTCACAAGCCCCGCTTCGGGGATGCCGGCGGCACCAATGGCGGCTAAGGTGGCGGTCAGGAAGATGATCACCTGGGCGGCGAAAGGAAGGGGGACGTTATAGACCTGGGCGATAAAAATCGCCGCTACCGCCTCGTAAAGGGCGGTGCCGTCCATGTTGATGGTGGCTCCCAGCGGGAGCACGAATCCCGCGGTTCGATTGCTCACCCGGTTTTTCACCTCCACCGACTCTATCGTAACCGGCAAGGTTGCGGAGCTGGAGGCGGTTGAGAAGGCGGTCAAAAGAGCGGGCGAGGTGTTGGTGAGATAGGGGCGGACCTTTCTCCTCCCGAAGATGAACAGTATCGGAGAAAGGACGAATGTAGAATGGATTAAAAGCCCAATGAGCACAGTTGTGAAATACTTGGCCATGCGGGTGACCTCGGTCATGAAGCCACCCTCGGTGGTGAGCTCTGCCTGACCAAGCCGGGCCGCCACCAATCCGAGTATCCCCAGCGGTGCAAAATACATCAGAAGGCGGATGAATTTTAAGAAAGCTTGGTTCAAGCCCTCAAAAAGCCCGATGACAGGTTTGCCGGCATCCCCAAGGGTTGTCAATATTCCCCCAAATATCAGAGAAAACAGAATCAAGGGGAGGATGTTGTTGTGGAGCATGGCGGAGAAGATGTTTTTGGGAATGAGCCCGATTATGACATCGAGAAAGGAGAACTCCCTTTGCGCGAGCTTAATCTGGACTCCGACTCCACTGGTAGTCGGCTCCACCTTCTTGCCCTCCGGGTCAGTCCAATACGAAACCGGTATTTCCTTTTCACCCAAGTGTGAAGTTTCATCGATGATGCCCCGGACAGGCTGGTCTAAAAGCTCGATCACAAATCGCGAGGTGTAATCGGTGCCGAAGAACCTATCATCATCTCCGGTCAGGAGCAAAACCGATCCACCTTTCAACGGGGTCGCCTTGATAGTGTATGCGGCCTGCGGGTGGACATCCTGTTCTCGGGGAACGCCTTTGCCGGGCTGGATGATATTCACCAGTATGATTCCTATTATCACCGAGAGCGCGGTCGTCGAAAGGTAGTAGACTAAGGTCTTCATTCCCAGACTCCCCAACTGTGCCAAACGACCAAGCCTGGTGATGCCGGTGATCATGGAGGCCACCACCAGAGGCACCACCAACATGAACAGGGCGTTTAGGAATATGTCTCCCAGAAAGCCTACCTTAAGAGCGGTCGACGGATAATAATGGCCGAGGATGAAGCCGAGAGTGATTGCTGCTAATATTAGATAGAGGATCAGGTTGGAGGGCTTGCGTTTCTTGGCCATTGTGTCATTATAACACCTGTTCTTAATCGGGTCAACCTTTTCAAACAGGGGGATGTGATGGCTTTTCCGGCTTCGGGCGGGGGCGCCGTTGTGAACGTATTGACAGCAGAACCGAAATTAGATATAGTCAAAAGAGAGATGCTCCCGAGAATGACAGCTTTTGGGAGCGGCTCTTCGGGCGAACCAGGGATTGAAAGTCGACTTGGTGCATCGCTGTTCAGTTCGCAAGGGTAGTTTTCTGTGAAGCAGGTAACTTTCACCACTGGGAAGAGGCTTAATGAAACATCAATTACTGGCAGGATACTTGCTCCTGAGCTTTCTAATACTTCTGTTTTTGATATTGATTACTCCGGTGCATGACTCGACCGCGAGAGGTCAGAAGGCGGTGCATACGGATGAGCTTGTGCCCGGTGAGTTTCACGGCTGGAAAGCACAAGGGGAAGTTGAAGTTTATGACAGAGAGACCATTTTCGATTACATCGACGGCGCCGGGGAGGTTTATCGGTTATATGGCTTTCGGAAACTGGCTGTGAGGCGTCTCGTCAAGGTTGACCAGCCCACCATCTTCGTTGAAATATTCGACATGGGCTCCCCAGCAGACGCGTTCGGGGTCTTCAGCCACTCGCGGGAAGGCGAGGATCTCGGTATTGGAGAGGGCTCAGAGCAAAGGGGCGGGTTGTTGTGCTTCTGGAAGGGTAGCTTTTTCGTCTGCATCTACTCGGAAAGGGAAACCGCGGAGACGGAGGAGACTGTTCCCGCCCTCGCCAAGGGAATTGCCCAACGGATCAAAGGGAAAGGTGGAAGACCGGGACTCCTCGAATATCTGCCTCCTGATGGCTTGCAAAGACTAAGCATCCGTTATTTCCATCTATATGGTTCCCTGAACTATCACTACTACCTGGCGGATCAAAACATCCTAAACCTCAGCGAGCAGACCGAAGCGGTGCTTGCCAGATACCAGCCAGGCCGAACCCATCTTCTTCTCATCCAATACCAGAACTCGGAAGAGGCCGCAGAGGCTCTAGCCAGTTTCGTAAGTCTTTACATTCCGGAAGCGAAGGAATCGGGCATTGCAGAGGTTCAAGAGGGGAGATGGGTAAAAGCCATATTGGAGGGGGTGTTCGTGGCGGTGGTTTTCGAAGCTCCTACCGCAGCTTCTGCGGAAGCCTTGATGGGAGCCGTTAGAGCTAAACTGGGGCGATCAAATTTCAAGGGGAAGAAAGGATAATGGGAGACTCCGGGAAAGCCATCACCCGCCGAGATTTTCTCCGGGGAGCCACTTACGCCACCCTGGCAGCCGCCATCGGGTTGCAAATAGAAGAGGGCAAGAGTGCCGGACCTGTCAAAAAGACGAGGGTGGTTTTAGTCCGGGACTTCGAGGCAATCGACGGAAAAGGACATATCGATGCCAGAGTGATTGAGCGAATGCTGGACCAGGCGATGGCATCACTTTTTGATAAGGAGGAGTCTTTGGATGCCTGGAAGACCATAGTGGATCCCAAAGATGTGGTCGGAATCAAGAGCAATGTCTGGGGACCACTTCCGACTCCGGAGGGGGTGGAGCAAGCTATCAAAAGCCGGGTAATGGAGGTAGGTGTTCCGGAGAGGAACATTGGCATTGACGATCGTGGGGTGTTGCGCAACCCCATATTCCTCAAGGCCACCGCTCTGATTAACGTCCGGCCCTTTAGGACTCATCATTGGTCAGGCGTGGGGGGGTGCATCAAGAACTACATCATGTTTGTGCCCGAGCCT